>NZ_JBEZJL010000046.1:0-83340 GCF_040651755.1 Actinomadura sp. NPDC048394
GTCCATCGCGAAGCGACGCCGAAGGCGCCCTTGACTTTGGAGGGGCGGCCCCGTACGCAAGCGCCACCCCACCACCCGAACACCCCTCTTGTGATTCTCCCGGACACCACTCTTGGAGAACCCCGAACACTCCCGGGTGACGATCCCCCGAACACCCCCGGACGACGAACACCCGACACCACCCCCCGGATGACGAACACCCGGCCACCCCTCCACGCCGCCCCTCCACGCCAGCCCTCCACGCCAGCCCTCCACGCCAGCCCTCCACGCCAGCCCTCCACGCCAGCCCTCCACGCCAGCCCCCAAGGGACACCCAAGGGACACCACTAAAACTCCGGAATACCGCCCGACGCCCTGCGAGCGCTCGCGGAGCCATCGTCTCCGTCCTCTCGTTAAGGGGTTGGTCGGGGGTGGGGGGCGCGGCTAGCGTGCGGAGGGTGGATCTCTTCGAACGGTCGTGGGCGGCGTTGCTCGCCGCGGTCGCCGGTCTTTCCGACGAGGACTTCGAGCGGCCGTCCGGTTGCGCCGGGTGGCTCGTACGGGACCTCGCGTGCCACCTCGTCATCGACGCGCAGGACGTCCTGATCACCCTGGTGACGCCCGCCGCGACGGAGCCGACGGCGGACGCGGTGACCTACTGGGACGTCGCGGACGCGCCGCCGACCGGCGACGATCCGCTCGACGCGCTGATTCCGCGGCTCGCCGCGGCGTACGGGGAGCCGCGGTGGCTGAAGTTCCATCTCGACGACGTCGGGTCCGCGGCGGGGCGTGCGGCGGGGCTCGCGGATCGGGCGGCGCGGGTGAGCACGCAGGGCAAGGTGCTGACGGTGGCGGACTTCCTTTCGGCTTACGTCCTCGAATGGACGATGCATCACCTCGATCTGGTCGCGCATCTGCCGTCCGTCGCGGGGCCTTCGGTGGAGGCGCTCGCGGCGACGCGGGCGTTGCTGGAGGGGATCGCCGGGGCGGCTTTCCCCGCTTCGTTCTCCGACACGGACGCGCTGCTGGTCGGTACGGGTCGGCGGGCTGCGTCCGGTGCGGAGAAGGAGGCGCTGGGCGAGCTGGCCGCGAAGGTGCCGCTCATCCTCGGCTGAAGGAAACCGCGGCTCAGCGCGAGGTGAACGCTTCGGCGGTGCGGCCGGGGCTGGCGAAGGCGAAGACGGAGTGCGGGTCGTAGCCGGAGAACAGCAGCCGGATGACCACGATGGCCATGGCCTCCAGGTTGCGGGCCTGCCGGAGGTCGCCGGCGTCGAGGGGTTCGGCGCCGAGGTCGGTGATGAGGGTGCGGGCGGCGGGCTTGGCCTCCTCGTCGCCGGCGAACGGGACGGCGAGGGGGCGGCCGTCGAAGGCGGGCGGGGTCATCGCCCAGACGGACGCGTGGGCCTGGTTGAACGCCTTGACGACGTGGGCTCCGGGGGCGAGGCGGGCGATCTCCTCGGCCATGGACGTACCGTCCTGGTAGGTGACCTGGGAGAAGTCGCTGACGTCGACGGCGTTGCCGCAGTCGATCACGGGCTTGCCGGCGAGGGCGCCGCCGGCGGCGGCGAGGGTCTCCTCCAGGCCCTCGCGGCGGACGGCGACGAGGACGGCGTCACCGAACTCGGCGGCGTCGCGGAGGGTTCCGGCGCGGGCGCCGATGCGCTTGGCGAGCGCCTCGGCCTTCTCGGGCGTGCGGCCGCCGATCAGGACGTCGTGTCCGGCGCGGATCCAGCCGGCGGCGAGGGACTCGGTCATCATTCCCGCTCCGAGCACACCGATCTTCATGAGGGCCTCCCATGGACCTGTCGGGTTCTGCGAAGGAATGTAGGAGCCCGTGGGGAACCGGTCGGTTCCTAGGCGGGGCGGGCGGCGAGGAGCGCGTCGGTGTTCTCCTCCGCCCAGCGGGACAGGGCGCAGACGGGGACGAGGAGGCTGCGGCCGAGGGCGGTGAGGCGGTACTCGGTGCCGGGCGGGGCGGTGCGCAGCTCGCGGCGCTCGACGAGGCCGTTGTCGGCGAGGCGGCGCAGCGTCTGGGTGAGCATCTTGTTGCTGATCCCGCCGATCTTCGCGCGGAGCTCGCCGTACCGGGCGGGGCCGCGGCCGAGGGCGGTGATCACGACGACGGACCAGGTGTCGGAGATCAGCGCGAGGGTGGTGCGGGCGGGACAGTCGGCGAGGAACACGTCGTAGGCGACCACGTCCGGCAGATTACGCCTCTCCGGCGGGACGGCGGGCCCGGGCGAGGAGCGCGGCGGCGGGGCCGGTGGGGTCGGCGCCGGTGCGCCAGACGGCGCGCAGGGACCGTTCCACCGTCATGCCGGCGATCTCGATCCCGGTGAGGGTGCCGGCGGCGAGGTCGGCTGCGACGACGAGCTCGCTGATCAGGGCGGGTCCGGCGCCGGCGACGACCGCGTTGCGGACGGCGGTGCTCGACCCGAGTTCGAGCAGCGGCGGGACGGGTTCCAGACCGTGCGCGGCGAACGCCTGCGCGGCGGCCTGCCGGGTGCCGGAGCCGGCCTCCCGGGTGATCAGCGGGGTGGCGGCGACCTCGGCCGGGTCGACGGGGCGGCGGCGCCGCGTCCAGCGGTGGCCGGGCGGGGCGACGAGGACGAGCCGGTCCCCGGCGACGGCGCGGGAGCGGAGCCCGGACGGTCGGCCGGGCGACTCGATGAAGCCGAGGTCGATCTCGCCGTGCCGGGCGAGTTCGCAGACCCGGGAGGAGTTGGTGACCTGGAGGCCGACGTGCAGGCCGGGGTCGGCGCGGCGGAGGTCGCCGATCCAGGCGGGCAGCAGGTACTCGGCGACGGTGAGGCTGGCCGCGACGGACAGCTGCGCGGTGCGGGCGCGGTGCAGGGCGGCGGCGCCGTCGGTGAGGGCGGTGAGGTCGTCGAGGACGCGGCGGGCCCATCCGGTGACGAGGGTCCCGTCGGCGGTGAGGGCGGAGCCGCGGCGGGTGCGGTCGAGGAGGCGCAGCCCGAGCCGGCGCTCCAGCCGGGACAGCCGCTTGCTGGCCGAGGGCTGGCTGATGCCGAGCTCGGCGGCCGCGGCGGTGAGGCTGCCCTGGTCGGCGACGTGCACGAGCAGCTGGAGCGATTCCAGGTCCGGGGGTTGTGCCATGCCCTCAGGTTATGACGTGAGGCCGAATCGCCCGCTTCCGGCGCGGCCGGGGGTGCCGGAGGGTCGGACGCATGAGCACAACGGTGGAGGCGGTGCGGCCGGAGCGGGTGCGGTCGTGGACGAGGCGGACGGGGCCGGGGGTCGCGGTGGCGGCGGCGGGCGCGGCGGCGGCGATGGTGATCAACGGGTGGGTGCCGGCGCTGAGCGCGCTGACGGTGGCGGTGCTGCTCGGCGTGCTGGTCGGCGGGGCGCTGCCGGAGACCACGGCGTGCGGGTTGCAGTGGGCGACGCGCAAGTTCCTGCGGGTCGGTGTGGTGCTGCTGGGCCTGCAGCTCAGCGTGGGCGAGGTGCTGCGGCTCGGCCCGGGGATGCTGGCGGTGGTGCTGGTCACGGTCCTGGCGGGGTTCGCCGGGACGCTGCTGCTCGGCCGGCTGGTCGGGGTGCCGAAGGGGCTGGCGCTGATGGTGGCGACCGGGTTCTCGATCTGCGGGGCGTCGGCGATCGTGGCGATGGACAGCGTCGCGCGCAGCCGCAAGGAGGACGTCGCGACCGGCGTGACGCTCGTGACGATCTACGGCAGCGCGGCGATCGCGGTCGTCCCGTTCCTCGGGACGCACGTGTTCGGGCTGAGCCGCGAGTCGCTCGGCATGTGGGCGGGGCTGAGCGTCCACGAGGTCGCGCAGGTGGTGGCGGCGGCGTCGCCGGCCGGTACCGCGGCGGTCGGGACGGCGGTGGTCGTGAAGCTGACCCGAGTGGTGCTGCTCGCGCCGATGGTCGCGGGGATGGGCGTGGTCGAGCGGCGCGGCGGCGTCCACGCGGAGGGGAAGCGGCCGCCGGTCGTACCGCTGTTCGTCGTCGGGTTCCTGGTGATGCTGGCGCTGCGCAGCACCGGCATGGTCCCGGGGCCGGTGCTGGCGGGCGCCAAGGACGTCTCGACGGTGCTGCTGGCCGCCGCGATGTTCGGCCTGGGGTCGGCGGTGCGCGTCAAGGAGCTGGTGCGGACGGGACGGCGCGGGCTCGTCCTCGGCGCGCTGTCGACCCTGCTGGTCGGAACGGTCGCGCTGACCGCCCTCACCCTGATCCCGCGCTGAACCGAGGGCCTCAGCGCATGACGGTGGTCAGCACGTCGGAGCCGAGCGACAGCAGGAGCTGCGCGTGCAGCCGGTGGTAGATCATGCGGCCTTCGCGGCGGGACGTGATGAGCCCGACCTCGCGCAGCCGCCGCAGGTGCCGGGACACCTGCGGCTCGGAGATGCCGGTCCGCTGCGCCAGCTCGGAGGTGGTGATCGGCTCGCCGAGCAGGTGCCGGCACATCTCGAACCGGCCCGGCTCGGAGATCGCGGCGAGCCGGTCGCGGATGAGGGACTGGCGGGCGGACGGGCGCTGCTCCCAGTCCCCGGCGATGAAGTGGACGACGAGCGGCAGCCCGTCGTCCCCGGTCTTGAGGATGAGGTGCGGCCAGCCGTGCAGGGTCGGGACGAGGAAGCAGCCCCGCTCGGCGACCTTGCCCGTCGCCGACTGGAGCTTGTCGTAGTGGACGCGGGCGGGCCGCTCGGTGACGGTGGCGGTCGGGCTGACCGAGGTGAGCACGGTCAGCGCGGACTCCTTGCGCAGCTGCTCCCGGACGGGCGCGGCGGTGTCCTTCAGGCGCGGCCCGATGCGGCGCCATTCGGCGTCGAAGAACGCGGCGGCGCAGCGTTCGAGGGTGTCGGCGAGGTGCTCGCGGAAGCCGTCCGGGTCCTCGACCAGGGCGCGGGCGAGCTCGCCGCGGGAGAACGAGCGGCGCTCGCTGGCCTTGACGAACGCGCGCCGCACGTCCGCGTCCCGCAGCTTGTCCGCGCCCGGGAACGTCAGCCCCCGGATCGCGAACGCCGCGAGCCGGGTGAACTCGTCCGCGTCGAGGCGGGCGAGGCCGTCCAGCTCGGCGGACAGTTCGAGGTCGAGGGGCTTGCGCATCGGCAGGAACAGCCGGCAGCGGTACCGGGCCCACAGCGGCGCGAACCGGTTCAGCTCCTGGACGAGCGGCTCCGGCAGCGCCTCACGGGTGCGCGCGAGCCACGCCCGCGACTCGGGATGGTGCTCGGGTTCGGCGAGGGTGTGCAGGCATGCCATCAGCTCCGCCAACGGCGACGTCCCCACCGCGAAGTGCGATGCCTGCGCCCCGTCCACGTCGAGCGTGACGACCATGGCCCGAATCCTAACCGCGGCCGGGGCCGCGCCCGGACCCGTCGTCCAGGACGTGCACCGACAACCACGACGGGTGCTCCGGCGACAGGTGCACCTCGTTGACGGCCACGACGCGCCGCCGCGCCGCCGCTTCCGGGCCGCCGGTGTTGGGGTTGACGTCGAAGCGCGGGAAGTTGCTCGACGACACGTCCAGCCGGATGCGGTGGCCCTTGGCGAACAGGTTCGCGGTGTCGGGCGCGGTCACGGTGATCTCGTAGACGGTGCCGGGCCGCATCGGCTCCGGGTTCGCGAACGAGTTCCGGTACCGGCAGCGCAGGATCCCGTCGGTGAGGTTCATCGCGTAGCCGTTGGGATAGTCGGCGTTCGGCGGGTGGACGTCGATGAGCCGGACGGTGAAGTCGGTGTCCGGCGCGCTCGACGCCACCGACAGCCGCACCCGGACCGGACCGGCGATCGCGACGTCCCGCTCCAGCGGCTCGGTCTCGAAGACCAGCACGTCGGGACGGGACGCCAGCGGCAGGTACGGCGGTTCGCAGCCGAACGTGCCGTCGGTCGGGCACTGGTCGAACGCGCCGCCGTGCATGACGGGCTCGCCGGAGGTGATCTGCCCGCCGATCGTCGGGACGGGGTTCGCCGGGTCGAAGTCGTATTCGAGCCGGTCGTCGGCGCCGTCCTGCGGCGGGCTCGCGGTGAGGGAGCCGTCCTGCCGCAGGTAGAGCCGGACGGGGGTCGCCTCCTGCGGCGGCCAGGTGGCGGCGGTGCGCCACTCGCCGCCGTGGTCCAGCCGTCCCTCCGCGTTGCGGCGGCCGCTGCCGCCGCCCATGAGGAAGTACTGGACGCGCGGGAAGTCCTCCCCGGCGCCGTCTCCCGGCGCGTCGCCGCCGCCGAGGTGGCGGGCGAACCAGCGGGCGCGGAACTCCCAGTAGTCGGGGGCGAGGTTGCCGTCCAGGACGGCGCGGGGCCCGAAGTCCACGTCACCGGAGTACCGGACGCTGCGCGCCCCGTGCGTCCACGGCCCGACGACCAGGTACGCCGGGCTCGACTTCGCCTCGGTCAGCGCGCGGAAGTTCTCCACCGCGGTCAGGACGTACGGGTCGTACCAGCTGACCATGTGCAGGCTCGGCACGTCCGGGAACCGGTCGTAGGAGCCGCGCCCGAACAGCCCGAGCCGCTGCCAGAACTCGCCGAACGCGCCGTGCTCCCACTGTTCGAGCAGGTACTCCTCGTACTCGGGGACGGCGCGCAGCGGGGACGCGCCGCGCCGCCACGGCATCGCGCGGAACCAGGCGGGCAGGTCCTGCGACTGCAGCGACGCCCGGACGACGGGGTCGCGGTGCGCGGCGGGGCTGTTCAGCGCGTGCCGGTACGCCCACGTCGCCTGCTTCAGCTCGAACGCGCCGCCCATCCGGATGCCCGCCTCGTATGCGCTGGCGAACCCGCCGGAGTCGACGAACATCGCGGCGAGGTGGCGCGGCGACAGCGCCGCCAGCGCGGTCTGCACGTGCGCGGAGTACGAGACGCCGGTGGTGGCGACGCGGCCGTCGCACCAGGGCTGCGCGCCGATCCACTCGACGGTGTCGTAGCCGTCCTCGGCCTCGCCGAGGTACTTGACGAACTGGCCCTCGGAGTCGCCCCTGCCCCGGCAGTCCTGGCGGACGACGTTGTACCCGCGGCCGACGAAGATCGCCGCGGACCGGTCCGGGAACACCGGCTCGCCGTGCCGGTCCAGACCGTCGGACTCGCGCCGCGCCCGCCGCCCGTACGGCGTGCGTTCCAGCAGGACGGGCCGCGCCGTCAGCTCGCGGCCGGCGCTGTACAGGTCCGCCACCAGGACGGCGCCGTCGCGCATGGCGGTGCGCACGACGCGCCGCCACACCGAGCCGCCGTCCGGCAGCGCGATCTCCTCCGCCTCCTCGGCGACGGCCCCCGATTCCATCACCGTCATGAAGAGGAGCCGCCCTGCGTGCCCTCGGCGCCCTGCCCGTTCCCGCCGGCCTGCCCGTTCCCGCCGTCCTGGCCGACCTGCGAGCCGAGCGCGGGCCAGATCTTCACCAGCTCGGGACGCGGCGCTTCCACGAACCACTTCTTGTAGATCTTCAGGAAGGTGCCGTCCTGCACCATCGCGCCGAGCTGCCCGTCGACGGCCTGCTGGAACTTGGTGTTCTTCTTCTGGACGGCCATCGCGGTGGCGTGGTCGACGGGCGCCGACACCGCGGGCTTGAGCGCGCTGTACTTCTTCAGGTAGGCGTCGGCGTCCGGGCCGCCGACGACGAACGCGTCCAGGTTCCCGGACAGCAGCTGCGACACCGCGGAGTTCTGGTTCTGGAACTGGACCTGCTTCGCGCCCGGCATCTTCGACTTCACGAACTCCTGCTGGACGGCGCCGGTGATGTCGCCGACCCGCTTGCCGGAGAAGTCCGTCAGCTTGGTCGCGGTGGAGTTCTTGCGGGTCAGGACGGTCGTGGTGCTCCAGTACACGCCCTTGGTGAACGACACCTGCTTCTGCCGCTCCGCCGTGACGCCGAGCCCGCTCGCCGCCAGGTCGTACTGGCCGGACGACAGGCCCTGCAGCGCCGCCGGGACCGCGCTCGCCTTGTACTCCACCTTCAGCTTCAGCCGCTTGGCGACCTCGTCGGTGAGGTCGACGATGAAGCCCTGCGGCTTGCCGCCCTTGTCGGCGGTCGCGAACGGCGGCTGGTCGGTGGAGACCGCCGCGAGGACGGTGCCGGCCTCCTCCAGCCCGTACGGGTTGTCCTTGCCGGAGCCGCCACCGCAGCCGGCGAGCGTCAGGGCCGCCGCGGCGACCGCGCCGCCCGCCGCGAAGCGGACGCCGAAAGCCTTGTTCATGTGCTTGTCCTGCCTTTTCGTGGGGGTGTCAGAGGACCTTGGAGAGGAACTCGCGGAACCGCGGGCTGGACGGGGCGTCGAGCACCGCGCGGGCCTCGCCCTCCTCGGCGATCAGCCCGTCGTCCATGAACATCACGCGGTCGGCGGCCTCGCGGGCGAACCCGATCTCGTGCGTGACGACGACCATGGTCATCCCGGTGCCGGCCAGCTCCCGCATCACCGCGAGGACGTCGCCGACCAGCTCCGGGTCGAGCGCGGAGGTCGCCTCGTCGAAGAGCATCACCTCGGGGCTCATCGCGAGGCTCCGGGCGATCGCGACGCGCTGCTGCTGCCCGCCGGACAGGTTCCCCGGCCGCTGCCGGGCCAGATGCCCGAGCCCGAGCCGGGCGAGCTGAGCGTGCCCGATCTCCTCCGCCTCCGCCTTGCCCATCCCGCGGACGTGCCGCAGCGCGAGCGTGACGTTGTCCAGCACGTTCAGGTGCCCGAACAGGTTGAAGTGCTGGAAGACCATGCCGATCTTCGCGCGGGCGGCGTCGACGTCGACCTTCGGGTCGGTGAGCGTCGTCCCGGACACGACCACGCTGCCGGACGTGGGCTGCTCCAGCAGGTTCAGGCACTTCAGCATCGTCGACTTGCCGGACCCGGACCGTCCGAGCACGCACAGCACCTCGCTCGGCGCCACGTCGAAGCTCACCCCGCGCAGGATCTCGGTGTCGCCGTAGGACTTGCGCAGGTCCCGGACGCTGATCGCCGTCTGCGTCTGCGTCGCCGTCGTCATGCCCGCTCCTTCACCGCGGTGCCCGCGGTCAGCTCGCCCGTGGTCGTTACGCCCGCGGCGCCCGCGGCGCCGGTCCCGTCCTCCTGCGTGAGGGCCGCCGCCGGCCGCCGCGCGCCGCGCCCGCCGCCCTCCCGCATCCGCCGGTCCAGCCAGTTGACGAGGTACGTCAGCGGGATCGTGATCACGAGGTAGCAGAGCCCGGCCGCGACCAGCGCCGACGCGTTGTAGCTCGCGGCCTGCCGCTCCTGCGCGATGAAGTACAGCTCCCGCTGCCCGACGCCGAGGCCGAGCAGGTAGACCAGCGAGCTCTCCTTGATGTCGACGATGAACTGCCCGGCGAGGGCGGGCAGCACGTTCCGGATCCCCTGCGGGACCACGACCAGCCGCATCGTCTTCAGGTACGACATCCCGAGGCTGCGGCCCGCCTGCAGCTGCCCGGGCGGCACCGCCTGGATCCCGGACCGGAAGATCTCCGCGCAGTACGCCGCGGAGATCAGCCCGACCGCGATCACCGCGTAGCCGAGCGGGTTGCGGCCGAACGGCCGGACCCCCGCCGCGGGCAGCCCGAGCCCGATCAGGCTGACCGTCACGATCGCCGGCAGCCCCCGGAAGACGTCCACGTAGAGCCGGGCGGGCAGCCGCACCAGCCGCCGGCGCGACAGCAGCAGCACCGCCAGCAGCACGCCGACGACCAGGCCGAACAGGATGGCCAGCACCGCGATCAGCAGCGTGTTGCGCAGCCCCTCGGTCAGCAGCGTCGGGAGTGCGCCACGGATCTCCGACCAGTCGAAGAACGTATGCAGGAAGTCGCTCACACTCGCTCCGATCTCACGGCGTCCACCGGCGGCCCGGCGCACCGGCCGGCCGCCCGGCGGCCCTCGGCCGACCCCGCGTCCACCGCGGACGGGCGTCGCCGGTGCGCTCACACTAGGCGCAGGGTAGGCGACTGAACAGGATCGTTGCGCCAACGCGTTAATCATTGGCCGCACCCTCACATCGGCCGCGCGGACGCTCCGGCCGGCGGCGCGGCCGGGGGCACGGGTGGGGCACGGCCTGGGAAGAACGAAGGGACCGGCCGTGACCTGGGCGGGGTCACGGACGGTCCCTGGGACGGGCCGGCGCGGTCTAGTCGTCGATGGCGGCGTAGGCGGTGGTCCAGAAGTCCTGGAAGTGGTGCGGCGGCTCCGGGGAGGTCATGGCGCGCTGGGTGAAGACCATCCCGATCATGTCCTCGCCGGGGTCGGCGTAGGCGGACGTGCCGAGCCCGCCCGTCCAGCCGAACCGGCCCGGCCGGACGAACAGGTCGTCGCGGCGGCCGTCGACGGCGAGGCCGAAGCCCCAGCCGCCGGAGCCGAGGAACATGCCGTTGCCCGCCTTCTGCTCCGGGGTCAGCCGGTCGGTCGTCATCAGCTCGACGGACGGCCGGGACAGCAGCCGCCCGCCCGGGTAGCGGCCGCCGTCCAGCAGCATCCGCAGGAACGCGCAGTAGTCGTCGACGGTGGAGAGCAGGCCCGGGCCGCCGCTGCCGCCGGGGAAGACCGGCGGGCGGTCGTAGGCGCCCTCGCGGGGGTCGGGGCGGCAGACGAGCGCGCCGGTGCCGGGGTCGGTGGTGTAGGACGCGGCGATCCTGCCGGTGTCGGCGGCCGGCACGGTGTAGCCGGTGTCGCGCATCCCGAGCGGCTCGAAGATCCGCTCGCGGAAGAAGTCCTCCAGCGGGCGGCCGGCGGCGCGGGCGATCAGCACGCCGGCCACGTCCGCGCCGGTGTTGTAGAGCCAGCCGGCGCCCGGCTGGTGCGCGAGCGGCAGCGCGCCGAGCCGCTTCAGCCACTCGTCGGGGCCGCAGGGCGGGCCGTCCGGGCCGTTGTCGACGCCGGTGTCGAGCATCGCCCGCGTGATCGGCGGCAGGCCCTCCGGGAGGAACGAGACGCCGTAGCCGAGCGTGAACGTGAGCGCGTCGCGCAGGGTGATCGGACGCTCCGCGGGGACGGTGTCGTCGAGCGGGCCGTCGAGGCGGCGCAGGACGCGGCGGTCGGCGAGCTCGGGCAGCAGGTGGTGCAGCGGGTCGTCGAGGCGGAGCCGGCACTCCTCGACCAGGATCATCGCGGCGGCGGCGGTGACCGCCTTGGTGAGCGACGCGATCCGGAAGAGGGTGTCGCGCCGCATCGGGGCGTCGCCGCCCGCTTCGAGGGCGCCCGCCTCGATCACGTGCGTGTGCCCGCGCCGGTGGACGAGCGCGACGAATCCGGGCAGCTCGCCGCAGTCGACGAAACCGGTCATCACCCGGCGCATCCGGTCCAGCCCCGTCGCGGAGAACCCGCCGTTGTCGCTCATCGTCGCTCCTCGCGTCGGCTCTTGCAGGTGGATCGGCTCTTGCGGTTATGACCGTCCTGCGGCCCTGAACTCATCGGCACGGAACCCATCGGCCCGGAACCCATCGGCACGGAACCCATCGGCGCGGGGCCGGGTTCAGGCGACGGGTTCCAGGGGCGGGCGGGTGTCGAACTGGGTCTCGTACAGGTCGGCGTAGCGGCCGCCGGCGGCGAGGAGCTCGTCGTGGGTGCCGCGCTCGACGATCCGGCCCTCCTCCACCACCAGGATCAGGTCGGCGGCGCGGACGGTGGACAGCCGGTGCGCGATCACCACGGCGGTGCGCCCGTCGAAGGCCTCGGCGAGGGCCTCCTGAACGGCGGCCTCGGACGTGGAGTCCAGGTGCGCGGTGGCCTCGTCGAGGATGACGACGCGCTGGCGGGCCAGCAGCAGCCGGGCGATGGTGAGCCGCTGCCGCTCGCCGCCCGACAGCCGGTAGCCGCGCTCGCCGACGATCGTGTCGAGGCCGTCCGGCAGGCCCTCGATCAGCGCGTCGAGGCGGGCGCGGCGCAGCACGTCCCACAGCTCGTCCTCGGTCGCCTCGGGGCGGGCCAGCAGCAGGTTGGCGCGGATCGACTCGTGGAACAGGTGGCCGTCCTGGGTGACCATGCCGAGCGTCGCGCGGATCGAGGCGAACGACAGGTCGCGGACGTCGACGCCGCCGAGCCGGACGGTGCCGGAGTCGGCGTCGTACAGCCGCGGCAGCAGCTGCGCGATCGTGGACTTGCCGGCGCCGGACGAGCCGACGAGCGCGACCACCTGCCCGGGTTCGGCGCGGAACGACACGTCGTGCAGGACGTCGACGCCGCCGCGGGTGTCGAGCGTCGCGACCTCCTCCAGCGAGGCGAGGGAGACCTTGTCGGCGGCGGGGTAGGCGAAGGTGACGCCGTCGAACTCGACCGCGACGGGGCCGTCCGGGACCTCGCGCGGCTCGGGCTTCTCGGCGACGAGCGGGCGCAGGTCGAGCACCTCGAAGACGCGCTCGAAGCTGACCAGCGCGCTCATCACCTCGACGCGGGCGCTGGCGAGCGCGGTCAGCGGCGCGTACAGCCGGGTGAGCAGCAGCGCGAGGGCGACGACGGCGCCGGCGTCGAGGTGGCCGCGCAGCGACAGCCAGCCGCCGAGGCCGTAGACGAGGGCGAGGGCCAGGGCGGACACCATCGTCAGCGCGGTGATGAACACGTGCTGCACCATCGCGGTGCGGACGCCGATGTCGCGGACGCGGCGGGCGCGCGCGGCGAACTCGGCGGACTCGCTGTCGGGCCGGCCGAACAGCTTGACCAGGGTGGCGCCGGGCGCGGAGAACCGCTCGGTCATCTGGGTGCTCATCGCGGCGTCGTGCCGGGCGGCCTCGCGCTCCAGCCCGGCGAGGCGGGTGCCCATCCGGCGGGCGGGCAGCACGAAGACCGGCAGCAGCACCAGCGCGAGCAGCGTGACCTGCCAGGAGATGCCGACCATGACGGCGAACGTCAGCAGCAGCGTCACGAGGTTGCTGACCACGCCGGACAGCGTGTCGCTGAACGCGCGCTGCGCGCCGATCACGTCGTTGTTGAGCCGGCTGACGAGCGCGCCGGTGCGGGTGCGGGTGAAGAACGCGACCGGCATCCGCTGGACGTGGTCGAACACGGCGGTGCGCAGGTCGAGGATGAGGCCCTCGCCGATGCGGGCCGACAGCCACCGGTTGGCGAGGCCGAGCCCGCCCTCGGCGACCGCCAGCACCGCGATCAGCACCGCCAGCCCGACCACGGTGGACGTCGCGGACCGGTCGACGATCGCGTTCACCACCCGTCCGGCGAGCACGGGCGTCGCGACGGCGAGCACCGCCATCACCACGCTGAGCAGCAGGAACGCGTACAGGGGCCGGCGGTGGGGGCGGGCGAAGGCGGCGATCCGGCGCAGCGTCGCCTTCGAGAACGGCCGGCGGTCGTCCTGCGCGTTCATGGCGTGGTGCAGCGACATCCACGCGGTGACTTCCATGTCCATGTCGGGCGGTCCTCAGTCGTCGTCGGCTCGGGAGCCCCATCCTGGAACCTCAACGAATGTTGAGGTCAAGTCGTCGGCGAGGCCATCGTCGCGCGCGGGTACGACAATCCGGCGTTGATCACCGATAATCCGGAGTGATCGACGACAGAGGGGGGCGACCGTGGGGACCGGCACCGGTATCGACGTGGAGAAGGCCCGGGCGGACACGCCGGGCTGCGCGCGGGTGGCGCACCTGAACAACGCGGGCGCGGCGCTGCCGCCCGCACCCGTGATCGAGGCGGTCGCGGAGCACTTCGCGCTGGAGACGACGATCGGCGGCTACGAGGCGGCGGAGCAGAACGCGGACGCCGTCGAGCACTTCTACGGCGCGGTCGCAGGGCTGATCGGCGCGCGCGCGGACGAGATCGCCTACGTGGAGAACGCGACGCGTGCCTGGGACATGGCCTTCTACGCGATCCCGTTCGCCGAAGGCGACCGCATCCTCACCACCACCAGCGAGTACTCCAGCAACGCGATCGCCTACCAGCAGGTCGCCGCTGCCAAGGGCGCCCGGGTCGAGGTGATCCCCGACGACGCGAACGGCACGCTCGCCCTGGACGCGCTCGAGACCGAACTGGCCAAGGGCGGCGTCCGGCTCGTCTCGCTCAACCACATCCCGACCTACAACGGGCTCGTCAACCCGGTCGCGGAGGTCGGGCGGCTCTGCCGCGAGCACGGCGTCCTCTACCTGCTGGACGCGTGCCAGTCCGTCGGGCACCTCGCCCTGGACGTCGCCGAGATCGGCTGCGACATGCTGTCCGCGACGGGCCGCAAGTACCTGCGCGGGCCGCGCGGCACCGGGTTCCTGTACGTGCGGCGGGAGATCGTCCGGACGCTGGAACCGCCGTTCCTCGACCTGACCGCCGCCGAATGGAAGGCGCCGAACGGCTTCGAGATCCGGGACGACGCGCGCCGCTTCGAGACCTGGGAGCGGTACGTCGCCGGGCAGATCGGGCTCGCCGCCGCCGCCGACTACGCGTCCGCGCTCGGCGTCGCCGCCATCGAGGAGCGCGTCACCGGCCTCGCGGCGTCACTGCGCCGGATGCTGGCCGGCCGGCCCGGCGTCACCGTCCTCGACCGCGGGGAGCACCCGTCCGGCATCGTCACGTTCACCGTGGACGGCCATACCGCCGAGGCGATCAAGGCGGCGGCGCGGGCCCGCGACGTCAACGTCAGCGTGGCGGAGCCGAGGACCCACGGGTACGACCCGCACGGCCTCGACGCGGCCGTGCGGGCCTCCGTGCACTACTACAACACCGAAGAGGACCTGGAGCGCCTGCTCGCGGCCCTCCCCTAGCGCCGGCGCGCCGCCGTCAGGTGTTGGGGCGGGCGGCGCTGATGTCGGCGAGGGCCGACGCGGAGTCCCTCTCGATCGCCAGGTCGCCGATGGAGACGATGCCGACGGGGCGCCCGTCCTCCAGGACGGGCAGCCGCCGCACGGACCGCTCCCGCATGATCTGCGCGGCCTTGTCGAGCGAGTCGTCCGGCCCGACCGTCGCGGTGACGCTGCTGGCGAGCCCGCCGATCGTGGCCTGGGCCGGGTCGCCGCCCGCGGCGAGCCCGCGCACCACCAGGTCGCGGTCGGTGACGACGCCCAGCAGGTCGTCGCCCTCGGCGACCAGCACCGTGCCGATGTCCTCGTCGCGCATCGCCCGCGCCACCGTGACGATGTCGAGCTCCGGGGACACCGACGTCGGCGAACCGGTCATGATGTCGCGGATCTTCGTGGCCATTGCACACACCCCTCGTGGTCGTCCTGCCGGGAGTTGCGGCCCTACCCGGCAGGACGGCCCCCACTCATCGAGGCCCCGGCGCGGCCGGGGATCACCTCCTGAACGGCGCGAACACCGCCCGCGCCCGCGCCTCGTCGAAGACGAGGCGGTTCGGATCCTCCGGCGCCGGGCGCACCGGCACCGTCACGAACCGGACGGCCCCCGGATCCAGCTTCCGCAGGCTCCCGGCGAAGGCCTCCAGCTCCCCCGGCCCCATCCGCGGGTACGTCCGCACCGCACCCGTCACCGCGGTCAGGAACCGCGCCAACCGCACCGGGTCGGCCAGCACCCCGCTCTTCGCCTTGCGGGCCACGGCGGCCATGAACTGCTGCTGCCGCTTGATCCGGTCCAGGTCCGAGCCGTCGCCCAGCCCGTGCCGGGCCCGCACGAACGCCAGCGCCCCCTCCCCGTTCACGGTCTGCCGCCCCGCCCGCAGCAGCGGCCGCCCCTGCGGATCGAGGATCGTCTTCGGGACGGTGACGGGCACGCCGCCCAGCGCGTCGACGATGCCCTTGAACCCGCGGAAGTCCACCTCCACCGCCGTGTCGACGGGCACGAGCGTCGCCTTCTCGACGGCCTTGAGCAGGCACGGCACCCCGCCGACGCCGTACGCCCCGTTGATCAGCCCCCGGTACGCCGGGATCGTCTTGCCCTTGGCGGACTTGCACGCCGGGACGTCCACCAGCGAATCGCGCGGGATGCTCACCGCCTCGGCGCGCGCGCGGTCGGCCGGTAGGTGCACCAGCACGATCGTGTCCGACCTCGCCGGGCCGCCGCCCCTCGCGTCCGACCCCACCAGCAGGACGTTCATCGCCTTCGCGGCGGCCGGGGTCTTCGCCGCCACCGGCGGCGCGCCGCGCCCGTGCAGCAGGAACGCCGGCACCAGGATCGCCGCCGCCGTCACCACCGCGACCACGCCGAGCAGCGTCCAGCGCCCCCCGGGCGGCCGGAACCCCCGGCGGGCCCGCGCCGCGTCCAGCAGCCGTCCCCGCTGCCGCGCCAGCGTCGCCGGCGGCTCATCGCTCAGCTCGCGGCCGAGGTCGCGGAGCAGTTCCAGATCGTCCACGGTCACTCCTCCTCGTCCATCGGGTTGGTGTCGCCGAGCGCCGCGCGCACCTTGCGCCGCGCCCGGTTCAGGCGGGACCGGACCGTGCCGACCGGTATCCCGAGGGCCCGCGCGACCTCCTCGTACGCCAGGTCGCCCCACGCCACGAGCAGCAGGACGTCCAGGTCCCGGCGCGGCAGCCCGGCCAGCGCCTCGGCCAGGGCGGGACGCGACGCCCACGCCGTCACCCCGGCCGCGACCCGCTCCGCCGGGCCCTCGGCCGGACCGTCCACCGGGCTGCGGCGCAGCGCCCGGTACCGCGCCGCCTCCGACCGGTGGTGGCGGGCGACGAGCTTCGTCGCGATCCCGAACAGCCACGGCCGCGCGTCGCGCTGCGCCAGGTCGTAGCGGTGCCGCTTGCTGAAGGCGGCGAGGAACGTCTCACCGACGACGTCCTCGGCCGCCTCCGGCCCCAGCCGGCGCGACACGTACCGGTAGAGCATGGCGGAGTAACGGTCGAACAACGCGGCGAACGCCTCGGGCTCGTCGAACGACCGCCCGATCAGATCGGCATCGCAGTCCGGAACCGTAGAGGGTGCGGTCATCGCGGACACCATGGCATGCGGACCCGGCCTTCTTGTGGGGGACAGTGTCAGCGGTGTATCTCCGCAACCGCGGCCCCGGGTTCACGGGGGTTTCGGGGCGTGCGGCGGGGGCGCGCCATGCCGCTGCAGATCACTGATGCATAACAGAGCGAACCTCGCCGCTAAAGTGGACATCTTTCAATGTGCACGGGGGATCCACGCCGAAGGACCACCCTCGTCCGCATGCGTGATCACCGAGCCTATGAGGGGGCAGGCCCGTGAACGACGTCCCGAAGGAACCGGAGCCGGCCGACCGCCCGGAGGACGCCGAACACGAGCCCGGCCGGACCGCCACCGCCGAGTTCCGCATCCCCGCGCCCGCCCCGGCCAAGAACGCCTCGCTGACCAGGCCCGACATCCGGCGCCCGGCCGAACCCGCGGAGGACGACGCCGAGCCGGCGGACGAGGAGGAGCCGGACGCGCCCGCCCTGGAGGAGGACGAGGGTCCCGGGGAGGCGTCCGATCAAGGCGCGCCGTCTGAGGCCGAGAGTACGGACGAAGAAGAAAGTCCCGAAGAGGCGCCGGAAATCGCGGACGCGGAAGAAGAGCCGGAAACGGAAGCCGCGAAGGGTGCCCCGGAGGAGCGCGCCGAGGCGGCCGGGGCCGGGCATGTGCCGGGGCCGTCTCCTGCTCCGGCGGACGGCGCCGAGGCCGCGCGGGACACCGTCGACGAGCCGGAGGCGCTGCCGGAAGCTTTGCCGGAGGACGAGCCGGACGGCAGCGCGGCATCCGAGGAGGACGAGCCGGAAAGCGCCGTCGCGTCCGGTGAGGCGTCGGACGCGGAGGACGAGCGGCCCGGCGAGCCGCAGAGCACCGCGGAGGCGCCCGCGCCCGAGCCGTGGACGGGGCCGCCGGCCGCGGTGACGCGGGTCGAGCGGCTGCCCGTCTCCTGGGAGGCGCCCGCGCCGGGAAGCAACGCCGAGCAGGGGCCGGCGGCGCCGGCGCGGCCGGGCGGGCAGGAGTGGTGGGAGACGCCGCACCAGGCGCCCGCATCGGGGGCGTGGGAGGCGCGGCGGCAGGCGCCTGCGGGCGAGTTCAGGCCCGAGTCCGTCCGCTGGGACGCGCCGCCGCAGAGCGCGCCGCCGCAGAGCGCGGGGCAGCAGGGCGCGGGGGTGCCGGTGCGGCCCGGGCAGAGCGGCCCTTGGGAGGTCGCGGCGCCGCAGGCGCCCGCGCCGCCGCAGCCGATCGCCGAGGCGGAGAGGCGGCCGAAGCGGCGGCGCCTGGCCATCGTGCTCGTCGCGGCGCTGGTGCTGATCGTGGGCGTGGCGGCCGGGCAGCTGATCCGGCCCGTCCCGGATCCGACGGTGAAGCTGAGCCTGGCGTCCAGCCACGTGTTCCAGGGCGCGGCGCCTTCGCTGCCGTGGCCGGCGGTGGGCCAGTCGACGGTGTACGTGGACGGGCTGGGGACGATGGGGTCGTCCGGCGGGTCCGCGCCGACGCCGACGGCGAGCGTCGCGAAGGTGATGACGGCGTACGTGTACCTGCGCGACCATCCGCTGAAGTCGGGCGAGGCGGGGCCGGTGCTGGCGGTGTCGCCGCAGGGCGTGGCGGAGATCCCGGCGCGCAAGAAGCGCGGGGAGTCGCTGCTCGGCATCACGGCGGGGCAGCGGCTGACCGAGCGCAAGGCACTGGAGGCGCTGCTGATCATCTCGGCGAACGACCTGGCGCACGAGCTGGCGCGCTGGGACTCGGGCGGCGACCAGCCGTTCGTCGCGAAGATGAACGCGGCGGCGCGGGAGCTCGGGATGACGAGCACCCGCTACACCGATCCGAGCGGCTACGACTCGGGGACGGTCAGCACCGCGGCGGACCAGGTGAAGCTGCTGCGGGCGGCGATGAAGGTGCCGGCGTTCACCGAGATCGTGAACCGGCGGGCGTACGTGCCGGACGACGGGAGCCCGGCGCGGCCGGGCGGGAACGTCCTGGTCGGGCAGTACGGGGTGGTCGGCGGGAAGACCGGCTACACCGACGCGGCCGGCGGGAACTTCGTGTTCGCGGCGCGCAAGAGGGTCGGCGGCGTGCCGACGCTGATCCTGGGCGCGGTGATGGCGCAGAAGTCGCCGAGTGCGCAGGGCGCCGTGGAGGCGGCCGGGCAGCTGATCCAGGCGGTGGAGGGCGCGATGACGGCGGCGACCCTGGCGCCGAAGGGCGCCAGGGTCGGGACGGTCGACGACGGGCTCGGCGGGACGACGCCGCTGCGCGCCGCGTCCCCGGTGACGGTCGTGGGGTGGCCGGGCCTGCGGGTTCCGGTCGGGATCCAGGGCGACCCGCCGCACCAGGGCGGTGCCGGTGAGCGGGTCGGCGAGGTGACGGCGGGTGCCGCGACGGTGCCGCTGGTGCTCGGCGCGGAGCTGGACGAGCCGTCGTACCTGAAGCGGCTGATCCGGGTGAACTAGCCGGCGTAGAGGGCGGACAGGAACCGGAGGAGGAGGGCCTCGCGGGTGGCCGGGGGCAGCCCGTTGAGGACGGTGTTGACGACGGCCATCTCGGGGCCGCCGCCGTCGAGGTCGACGCCGACGGCGGCGAGGAGGCCGGTGAATCCGGCGTCGTCGAGGGAGTCGAGGTCGAGCCCGGCGAGGGCGTCGAGGAGGTCGGCCGGCACGTCGGGCGGTCCGGCGGCGCGGGCGGCCTTGGCGGCGTCGGCGAGCGCGGACAGCAGCGCGTCGACGTCGCTGACGCCGGTGAGGGTGAAGTGCAGGTTCGGCGGGATGCCCTGGTAGGCGAGCTGCGGCTGGAAGAACCAGCCGCGGGCGCGGGCCTCGTCGGCGATGGTGAAGACGTCGAGGGCGGGGTCGTCGGACGCGACGGCGACGAGGGGGACGGCCGGGTCGCCGAGCACGCGGAGGCCGGGGATCCCGGCGACGCCCGCGATGAACCGTTCGGCGGTGTCCATGGCGGTGGCGGCGAGGTCGCGGTAGCCCTGCGCGCCGACGGCGTTGAGGGTGGCCCAGGCGGCGCCGAGCGGGCCGGCGCTCTTGCTGCTCTGGACGCCGGCGTTGATGACGGTGTACCCGGGCCATTCGGCGGACGCGAAGTACGCGGCGCGGCGGACGGACTCGTCGGCGAACAGCACGACGGACGCGCCCTTGGGCGCGTACCCGTACTTGTGCAGGTCGCAGGAGATGGATGTGACGCCGGGGACGGACAGGTCGAACGGCGGGACGGGGCGTCCGAGGTCGCGGAGCCACGGCAGCACCCAGCCGCCGACGCAGGCGTCGACGTGGCAGAGCACCCCGGCGGACGCGGCGATGGCGGCGATCTCCTCGACCGGATCCATGACGCCCTGCGGGTAGGACGGCGCGGACGCGACGACGAGGACGGTGTCGGGCGTGATCGCGGCGGCGACGGCGGCCGGGTCGGCGCGGAAGGCGGCGTCCACCGGGATGTGGTCGACGTCGAGGCCGAGGTAGTGCGCGGCCTTGTGGAACGCGGGGTGCGCGGTGGCCGGCAGGACGATCCGGGGGCGTCCGGCGACGGGCCGGGCGTCGCGGGCGCCCTTCACCGCGAGCATGATCGATTCGGTGCCGCCGCTGGTGAAGATGCCGGTGCCGCCGCCGAGCCTGTCCGCGACGGCGGCGACGATGCGGCGCTCCAGCGCGACGATGCTGGGGAACGCGGTCGGGTCGAGGCAGTTGACCTCGAGCATCTCCTGGAAGGCGGTGGCGGCGAGGTCGTGCACGGCCGCGCGTCCGGTGTCGTAGACGTAGGCGGTGACGTGGCCGCCGCGCACGGGCAGGTCGGCGTCGCGGAGCCGGGCGAGCTCGGCGAGCAGGTCGGCGGCCGGGCGGCCGTGCTCGGGCAGGGCGGTCTCAGACGGCATGGGGCTGCGCTTCCTCGGTGGTTCGGTGGGCGGCGGCGAGCCGGCGGTAGGCCAGCAGGAGCGGGACGGCCAGCAGGAACAGCAGGGCCGGGACGATCGTGAACCCGAAGGTCAGCCCGGTGAGGGCGGAGCCGGTCTGGTGGACGGGCTCGTCCAGGTCGGACGACCGGAACGACGACACCGACAGCACCAGCGCGAACACGCCGGGGCCGAGGGCGAGGGCGCCGGTCTCGGCGGCCGTCCACAGCCCGGTGAACGCGCCGGCCTGGGCCTGCCCGGTGCGTCCCTTGTCGGCGTGGACGGTCTCGGGCAGCAGCGACAGCGGGAACAGCTGGACGGCGGCGTAGCAGACGCCGGTCAGCGCGGCGAGGAGCAGCACGCCGGGCCGGGAGCCGGCGGAGATCGCCGGGTAGGACGCGAAGCCGGTGGCGGCGAACATCGCGAGCGCCGTGACGTAGCAGGGGACGATCCCGTACCGGACGGACATCTTCCGCCACAGCGGGACGGCGAACGCGCTCGGCCCGACCATGCAGACGAACATCGCGGAGGTGAGGCCGTAGTCGTCGAGCCGGTAGGTCGCGACGTAGGGGGCGCCCGCCAGCATGATGGCGACGGCGAGGGTGTGCGCGACGTAGCCGCCGAGCAGCGCGAAGAACGGGCGGTTGCCGCGGGCGGCGCGCAGCGCGGCGGCCAGGCCGAGGGGGCGCGGGCCGGGGGTGGACGGGATCCACCGGTTGGCCAGCGCGCTGGTGATCAGCGCGGCGCCCATGACGGCCCCGATGACGGCGCCCATCAGCGCGTATCCGCCACGTCCTCCGCCGGCGGAGTCCGACAGGGCGGGCGCGAGGCCGCCGGCGACGAGGATGCCGAGGGTCAGGCAGACGACCCGCCACGCCATCGCCCGGCCGCGTTCGGACGGCTCGTCGGAGATCTCGGCGGGCAGCGCCACGTACGGCACCTGGAAGCAGGCGAAGGCACTCGCCGCCAGCAGGAACGCGACCGCCGCCCAGCCGGCGCCGAAGCCCGGCGAGTCGACCGGGACGGCGAACATGGCGGCGAACAGGAACGGCAGCGTCGCGCCGCCGATCAGCAGCAGCCGGGTGCGGCGGCCGGTCCGGACGGCCTCGCGGTCGCTGGCGGCGCCGACGATCGGGTTGAGCACCACGTCCCACGCCTTCGGGACGACCAGCACGGCGCCGGCGATCGCGGCGGAGACGCCGAGGACGTCGGTCAGGTAGTACAGGAGCAGTAGGCCGGGCACCGCGGAGAACACGCCGGTGCCGACGGATCCGACGCCGTAGCCGAGGAGCCGCCGCCGCGGTAGCGCCGCGCTCGCGGTCGCGGTGCGCGCCGTCACAGCGCGGCCCGGGCGTCGAGGTTCAGTCCGGCGAGGACGAGCCGGTGCAGGTTGGCGCGGAAGCGGGCGAGCGCCGCCGGGTCCTCCATGCGGTGCCGCCGGCCGTCGCCGCGCAGGACGCCGCCCTGGGCGAACCCGTGGGTGCACCAGATGACGCTCCAGGTGACGTACTCGACGTCGGCGTCGTCGCCCACGATCCCGCCGACCTCGCGGACGACCGCCTCCATCAGCGGTTCGACGTAGCGGGCCTCCAGGTCCGCGATGTCGGAGGCGTCCGACAGCCAGCGGTGCATCCACAGGGCGGGGATCTCGGGGTGGGCGGCGCAGAAGTCGACGTAGCGGTCGACGAGGGCGAGGATCCCGGCGGCGTCGGGGGTGAGGTCGGCGAGGGCGGTCTCGAGGGCGGCGCGTTCGGCCCGGTGGGCGCGTTCCATCACGGCGAGGTAGAGGTCGCGCTTGCCGCCGGTGTGGTAGGCGACGGTGGCGATGTTGAGGCCGGCCGCGTCGGCGATCTGGCGGGTGGAGGTGCCGTCATAGCCGAGTTCGGCGAACAGCCGGGTCGCGACGTCGAGGATGCGCTCCCGGCCGGAGTCGCTGGTCATGGGCAGCAACCGTAGGGTCCCGCCCGGCGCTTGGTCAATCGCTTGATGGAAAAGGCCGCCGGCGGTGCCGGAACGCGCGACCGCTCGCCGCTATTCGGCGGTGGCGGTGTCCTGCCCGCGGCGGCGCGGGCCGTCCAGCGGGATGACGTCCGCGCCCGGCCGGTCCTCCGGCGGGCCGGTGAGCCAGACGGTCAGCACCATCTCCATCTCCAGCCGCGTCTCCGGGTCGTACAGCCGCTCCCCGAACAGCTCCTCGAGCTGGTGCAGCCGGTACCGGACGGTCTGCGGGTGGACGTGCAGCCGGGTCGCGACCTCGGTGGCGTTGAACCCGTTCTGCAGGCACGACAGCAGCGTCCGCATGAGCCGCTCGCGGTGCCGCGGCCGGACGGTCTTCAGCG
Organism: Actinomadura sp. NPDC048394; assembly: GCF_040651755.1. Classification (NCBI taxonomy): domain Bacteria; kingdom Bacillati; phylum Actinomycetota; class Actinomycetes; order Streptosporangiales; family Thermomonosporaceae; genus Actinomadura; species Actinomadura sp. NPDC048394. Next base: position 22,936 of record NZ_JBEZJL010000046.1, read on the forward strand.
GCGCGAGCCGCAGGTCGGCGACGGCGCGCACCAGCTCCTCGTCCTTGAACACCACCAGCGCCGGCATGTGGTCGGCGCAGCGGATCAGCCGGTCGGACGCGAGGATGCCGCGGCGCGCGAGCGGCAGCGCCTCGCGGGCCCAGCGCAGCGACTTCGCGGCGTCCTCGGTGCGGACGGTCGGGCCGAGCGCGGCGACCCAGTTGCGCAGCGCCGACTCCAGCATCCGGCCGCGGCCGGGGCCCTCCGGGTCCGGGACGAGCAGGCACGGCTCGCGCCGGTTGACGTCGGCGAGGACGTCGGGCGGCAGCGACGGGTGCGAGAACGGCTGCTGCCCCCGCTCGTACAGGACGACCGCGGCGACCGTCCGGGGGACGCGCCACTGGGCGAGGCGGGCGAGGTCGGCGACGGCCTGCGGCGCGGCGGGCGGCTCGGCGAGCAGCATGTCCAGCAGCCGGCGGCGGCGGTGCTCCAGCTCGCCGGCCTCCTGCTCGCGGGCCTTGGTGTACCCCTCGGTGGCGGCGCGGGCGATCTCGTCGAGGAACGCGAAGATCGCCTCGGCGATGCTGGCGAGGGTGCGGCGGGAGATGTTGTACCGCTCGGACTCCGACGCGAGCCGCCGCCAGGCGACGCGTGCGCCGAGCCGCAGCGAGGTCTGCAGGATGTCGAGGTTGCGGCCCTCGCGGGCCTCCGCCCAGCCGATCTCCCGGTAGACGGCGGCGACGGCCTCCCAGGAGCTCTCCGGGTCCATGATCAGGTCGACGAACTGCCGCAGCGCGCCCTCGACGGCGAGCCGGACGAGCCGGGCGTACTCCTCGTCCTGCGGGCGCGAGTACTCCGGGATCCCGGCGAGGATCTCCTCGATCATCTCCTCGGCGAGGGCCTCCAGGTGCGGCCGGAACATCTCCGACAGCTCGCTCGGCACCCCCGCCCACGGCTTCAGCGGCGAGCGGTCGCCGCCGCCCGCGGCGGGCTCCCCGCCCGTCCCCCCGGGCCCTCCGGACGCCCCCGCCCCGCCGGCGAAAGCCTTCAGGCTCGTCGTCACCTTCGCACCTCCCGCCCCCGATGGGTCGTTCCGGAAGTTACCGAGCCGGCGGGTGGCGGGCTGCACGATCGGGGACGCATTGCGGTCGGCCGCTTATAAGGCGACTGACAAAGCGTTCATCGGAAACCTATGCACGCCGGGCGCCCGGCCCGGCGAGGACGGCGGCGGCGCCGAGGCCGAGGTAGACGAGCCCGGTCGCGTACCGCTGCCGGCGGCGGAACCCGGGCCGGGCCCGCAGCCATCCGCCGAGGGACCCGGCGGCGACCGCGTAGACGAGGTCGGCGGACAGCCCGATCAGTGCGGTGACCAGGCCCATCACGGCGATCTGCAGCGGGACGGCGCCGGCCCGCTGGTCGACGAACTGCGGCAGGAACGCCAGGAAGAACAGCACGACCTTCGGGTTCAGCACGTTCACCAGCACGCCGTCGAGGTAGACGCGGGGCAGTGGCCGCGGGCGCAGGAGCGGCGCGTCGTGGGCGTCGCGGGCGCGGAGCGTCCGCCACGCGAGGAGGACGAGGTAGGCGGCGCCCGCGTAGCGCAGGACGCCGAACGCGGTGGCGGACGCGGCGACGAGCGCGGACAGCCCGGCCGCCGCGGCGCCGATGTGCACCAGCATGCCGGACTCGACGCCGAGCGCGGACACGACGCCCGCGCGGCGCCCCTCCCCGATGCTGCGCGCGGTGATGTACAGGTGGTTGGGCCCGGGGATCGCGACGAGCGTGAGCGCGGCGAGCAGGAACAGCGGTGGGTTCGTCACCCGTCGAACGCTACGAGCCCGATGGTCCCCGCCATAGAGCCAATGAGCCGCGCCGAATATGGACCAATATGGCCCGATCAGGCCGTCGTCGCGCCCGCCAGCGCCCCGGCCAGCACGAGCCGTCCGGACGTGCGGACCATGTCCGCGATCTCCTCCGTGGGCCGGCGCAGCGAGGCCAGGCTGACGAGGGCGGCGAGCAGGATGTGCCCGAGCACGACCTCCACGTCGTCGCGCGCGGGCACCGGCTCGCCGATCGCGGCCGACAGCCGGTCGCGGACGAACAGGAACAGCACCGTGCGCGCGTCGTCCACGCTGGAGTCGTCCGAGGTCACCGCCTGGATGATGGCCGAGGTCAGGGTCCGCTCCTGCGCCGCCACCTCGACGATCCGCTCCAGCAGCGCGGTGAGCCGCTCGACCGGCGTGTCGCCGACCGCGAGCGCGTCGATGTCGCCGGTGATGCGGTGCGCCCAGGTCGCGGCGACCTCGGTGAGCAGGTGGTCCTTGGTGGCGAAGTAGCGGTACACGGTCGCGCGGGCCACCCCGGCGCGGTCCGCCACGTCGTGCATGGTGACGGCCGGGTAGCCGCCCTCGCGCGCGAGATCGCGCGCCGCGTCGATCAGCCGCTCGCGCCTGGCCTGCTGGTCCTTGGTCAGCGTCCGCGTGACGGTGAACCGCACATCGCCGCTCAAAGCGCCTCCTCGCTGTGACCGTCCCCCATTCTCCCGCACGTTCGGCCTTTTCGCGCCGCCGGGCCGCCCGCGGGCGGCCCGGCGGCGGCCGGGTGCGGCCGGTCCTCCGCCTCTGTCACCTATCGCTTGCTTGGTGGTGACGTCAGTTTAGACAGCAGTCTCACGCCTTGCCCACCGCGGCCTTCCGGGCCTCCCCGGCCTCTTCGGTTGCTTAGGCCTCTGCGGACTCTGCGAACTCCTCGAACACCGCCAGCAGCGCGTCCGGCGCCTCGATCTGCGGCAGGTGCCCGGCGCGCTCGATGACGCGGAAACCGGCCCCGGGAATCGCGTCCGCGTACTCCCGGCCGTACGCGGGCGTCACCATCCGGTCGGCCTCTCCCCACACGACCAGCGTCGGCGTGGAGACGGCCGCGAGCCGTCCCTTCAGGCTCGGGTCGGCCATCGACTCGCCGCCGTAGACGCGCAGCGCGTCCCGATTGCCGGCCGCGATGCGCTTCTGCTCGTCCGGAAGCGCCGAAAGGTCGATCCGGTACGCGTCCGGGTCGGCATAGCTCAGGTCGACGACCTGGTCGAACGTCAGCGAGAAGAAATCCGCGACCGGGTGCTCGGCGCTTTCCAGGCCGACCGCGTCCAGCAGCACCAGCCCTGCGAGGCGTTCTGGCGCGGCGAGAGCGAGTTCCGCCGCCACCCACCCGCCGACGGAACTGCCGATGACGGTCGCGTTCTCGATTTCCCATTCCTCCAGCAGCCGCGCATAGACCTCGGCGAGCCCCCGGACCGAATCGAGTTTCTCCGGACGCGCCGTACCGCCGAACCCGGGATGGACGGGCGTGAGGACACGATTGCCCCGGCGGGCAAGCAGTTCGGCGAACCCGCTCACCGAAACGGGCCCGGCTCCCCCGTGCAGCAGCAGGACGGGCCTCCCCTCCCCGCTCTCGTCAATGGTCAGCGAAACGTCCCCGAAGGGCGTGGACAGCACGTGCTCGGACATCGGACTCCTACTTCTCGTATTCGGTCGCCAGCTCGGTGGCATAGCGCTTCATGACCTCGATGCTCGCCTCCGGCGTGAACTCCACGCCCGACTCGATCATCGCCTTCAGGTCGCGGAAGTACTGGACGTACAGGTCGGGGGTGAAGGTGTTCAGCAGCACCAGCGGCTCGTCCCCGGGATTGGCGAACGTGTGCGGCGCGCCCGGCGGGATCATCGCGAGCGTCCCCGCCGGCACGTCGTAACTGGTCTCGCCGACCGTGAACCGGGCGGTGCCCGAGACCACGTAGAACCCCTCGTCGTGCCGCGCGTGCCGGTGCTGCGGCGGCCCCGCCGTGTGCGGGGCGACGGTGATCTCGCCGATCCCCAGGCGATGGCCGGTCGTGGTGCCGTCCTCGAGGATCCGCATCGTGGTCGTCCCCAGCCGGACGCTCTCCCCTTCGTCCGGCCGGACGATCGCGGCTCCGCTCATGACGATCCCTTCCCTCGTGAGAGTGAACTCTCATGACGATAGGCTGCCCGCATCGATTCATGCAAGTACACTCTCACGAAGAAAGCCGCCTCTCGGGAAGGAGCCGGACGATGGAGGCCGAGACCGCCACCGGGCGCGCGAACCAGAAGGCCCGGACGCGCAGGGCGATCGTCGACGCCTGCCGCGACCTCGCCCGGTCCGGGGCCGAGGTGACGATGCCGCGGGTGGCGAAGGCGGCCCTCGTCTCCGAGGCCACCGCCTACCGCTACTTCCCCGACCTGACCTCGCTCCTGCAGGAGGCCCTCGTGGCCGTCTGGCCCGGCCCGGAAGAGGCCCTCGCCCCCGTCGCCGCCTCGGTCGACCCCGCCGAGCGGGTCGCCTTCGCCACCGGCTACCTGCTCCGCCACGTCCACGCCCACCAGGGCGCCGTCCGGGCGATGATCTCCACCACGATCACCGCGCCGGCCCGCTCCGGTGCCCGCCCCGGCATGCGCTTCGCGCTGATCGACCACGCCCTGGCGCCCTTCGCGGACCCGTCCCCCGGCGCCCTCGCCCGCCTCAAGAGCTCCCTCGCCCTGGCCTGCGGCGCCGAAGCGTTCTTCGTCCTCACCGACCTGTGCGGCCTCTCCCCCGACGACGCGATCGCCACCGCCGTCGACACCGCCGCGACCCTCACCAGAGCGGCCTTCGCCTCCGAGACGTAGAGTCGCCGCAAGTGATCCGCTCATCCGGGGGCCGCCGTGGCGTTCGTCATCGCCTACCTGCTCGGAGCCGCCAGCGCCCTGCTCGCCGCCCGCGCCGTGCGGCGGCGCCGCCCCGGACCGCCCGCCCTCGCCGGGCGCGACCAGCGCCTGGCCGAGCTGGACGGGTTCACCACCGAGCTCGGCGAGGAACTCGCCGCGCTCGCGTTCGACCCGTCGGCACCGGGCGTCCCCGCCGAATCCGTGGCCGACTACCGCCGCGCGCTCGACGCCTACGGCGAGGCGACGGAGGCCCTCACCGCCGGGGACACCGAGCGCGCGAACCTTGCTCTGGCCACCGCCAGGAACGCGCTGACCAGGCTCGACGCCCGCACCAACGGCCTCCCGGTGCCCATCGACGTCTCGCGGGCCGCCCGCAGCCGCGGCGAGCCCGCCCCGGACCCGCGCCTGGACGGCCGCTTCTCCTACTCGGGCGCCCTCACCCGCTCCTACCTCTTCCCGATCGACTGGCCGCGCCCCGGCGGGCCCGCGATCCTGGAGGCGACCAGGAACGGAACCGGCAGCACCGAGTTCAAGGCCGTGTCCATCACCTCCACGGAAACGCCGGACGATCCCCTTTACAGCTTCGTCCTGTACGACATCTCGCGGAAGCGGTCCTATCTCCCCGCGCCGTCCGAGACCGGACGCCGCCCGACGCACTTCAAGGTCGGCCCGTGGTCACTCCAGTCGGGAAAGGGTTCGTGGTCGCTGCGGATACGGCCGATCGACGACGCGATCGAACTGTTCCGGGAATACCCGGGAACCGGCTCGGAAGTGCTCGTCCACCACGCGGACTCGCCGGCCACGCTGGGCATCCACATCGACACCGAACGGACGTGGGCCGTCCACTACCGCTGCCTGAAGAGGCACCGCTGCAGGGATTACTGCCCCTACAAGACCATGAGCCAGATCATGTGGGGAACGTCCGACGCGCTCAAAAGCGCTCCCATCTGCGGCCCCGGATACATCATGGTCGACGCCCACGGGCACGCGAAATGGTCCCTGTCCGTATCCCCCGCGAAACCCGCCCCGCCCAGCCCGCTCGCGGGGTTGCTGAAGCGCCTCGGCCTCTGACCCGTCATTCCCTCCAGGGAATCGCATCCCCGCACGCGGGACCGCAGACTGCTCTCCATGAACGAAACGCTCGAACTCAAGCAGTGGACCGACCGATACATGGCGCAGTGGAACGAGCCCGACCCCGAAGCGCGGTGGGCCCTCATCCGGGAACTGTGGGCGCCCGACGGCCTCCAGGTCCTCGTCAACCCGCCGGAGGCGGCCCGGGACGCCGCCGCGAACCTGGGCATCCCGCACCCGTCGCTCGAGGTCCGCGGCCACGACGCCATGAACGCGCGGGTGTCCCGCGCCTACGAGATGTTCATCGAGCCCGGCGAGCACATCTTCCAGCCCGCCGAAGAACCCGCCGTCCTCATGCCCAACATCATCGCGTTCCGCTGGTCAATGGTCGTGATAGCGACCGGCGAGACCGTCGGCGGCGGCCTCGAGATCATCACCCTCGACGAGAACCACCGCATCCGCACCGACCACCAATTCGTCGGCCTGAGCTGACCCCCGCGAGGCCGGACCCCCCGTCCGGCCTCGCCCCTCATGCCGCGACCGCACTACAGCTTCTTGATGGCCTGAGCGAGCCCCCGGAAATCCGCACGGGTCATGAAGATCTTCGGACCGGCGGGGTCCTTGCTGTCGCGGACGGCGACGCCTCCGGAAAGGTGCGCAAGTTCCACACACGCGCCGCCGTTCTCCCCGCTCCTCTTGGTCTTCCGCCAGACGACGCCGCTCACGTCCATCTTTCCTCCGCAATCGGATCTCGTGGGCCAGGTTCCTTCTCGCCTGGAGGACCGTTTCACCGACTATATCGAGGCGCAGGGCAAGGATTTGCACTTCCCTATGCAGGAGTGGAAGACCTTCGACTGGTGAGGGCCGAAGGATCTCATGCGCGGGCGTCCTGCAGCTTCTTGATGACCTCGGTCAGCCCCCGGAAATCCGCGCGGCTCAGGAGCAACTTCATCCCGTCCGGGTCCTTGCTGTCACGGACGGCGACGGCCTCGGGCACGGCAGCGACTTCAACGCAGTCCCCGCCGTTCTCCGTACTCTTTGCCGCCTTACGCCACGCGACATTTTTCAGGTCCATTTTTCTTCGATCACCTTTCCAATGAGATCGCGCGACATAGTCACAGGCAGCGCGTTCCTCCTCAATCTATCAAGCGTGTGCGCGAGTGCCACCAGATCCTCCGAGTCGTCCGTGGTGATACCCCGCACGGCGGTCTCCAGGTAAGCCACCTCGCTTCGGTCTTTCATCGTCGCCAGGACGAAGGAGCCGCCGTTCCCGGCAGGATCACCATCGTCGTTCACGACGATCTGAATGGTCACGTTGGGTAGCCGGCTCATGGTGAGCAGATACTCGAGTTGCTCACGCATGGTCTCCCGCGAGTCCACGAAATGCTCGAGGACGTGATCGCTCAACAGGACGATCAGGTTGACCGGAGCGGGCACGTCCCGGCGGAGGATCTCCTGCCGCGCCATACGAGCGAGAAGCGCCTCGTCGTTTCCGAGCAGCTTGCGGGCATACCTTTCGCTCTGCAGCAAGCCCGGGACGACCCTGTGCTGCCAGGTCGTCAGCACGTCGGCTTCGGCCTCGACGTCGGGCCAGTCGAACCAGCTCGGGAAGCCGAGCTGCTGGTCGCTGTTCAGGTCGTCGTAGAGGCCGAGGAGGACGCCGTTCGCCTTGAAGACGGGGTCCATGATCTCGACGAAGGTGCGTTTGCACCGCTTCTTGCCGCTCTCGACCTGCGAGACGAACGACGCGGTCTTGTTCGTGCGCTCGCCGACGCGGGCCTGACTCAACCCGGAGCGCTCCCGGTAGCGCCGGAACTGGCGTCCGAACGCCGCGAGCGCGGGGGACGTCTTCGCACGTCGGCGGGGTGCAACCATGATCAGCGCTCCCTAACTCCGCATGACCGGCCGTAACTCGCCGGGAGTGATCGACATCGGGTTGTGCTCACTTTCCGTAGGTTAACAGTCACTTTGCGTTCGCGGGTGCCTTACTTGACGAGGGAGCATCGGAGACTCACTCGGAGGGACACGTGATGGGGGCAGGGGATTTCGCGTCGGGGGCGCCGGCGCTGGTGGTGGGCCCCAGCGATCAGGCGCCCGGGCGGGCGAGGCGCTTCCTGGTGGAGCGGTTCCGCGAGCTGGGGCTCGGCGACGACTACGTCGGCCGGCTGGTGGTTACAGAACTGGTTACCAATGCTTACAAACACGTTGGTTTCGGACGCATCGTCGTGCGGGTGGCGCCGGAGCGCCAGGTCAGGGTCGCGGTCGGTGTTTGTTCGCGTGGCGACACCTGGTGTTACCACCTGGTCGGTAACGGGTGCGAAAGCCATCTCGGGGACGCGCGGCGGGTGGCGGAGCGGGACGACGCGTTGCTCCGGGGCCGGATGTTCCCGGCCGCGTGCGAGGAGAGGGCGGGACGCCGGGAGGGGCTCGGGCAGGGTAGAACGAAGGGATGACGGGCCGAGGACGTGAGGGCATGCGGGAGCGCGGGGGCGGGTGGGTGCCCGTGCGGTTCAGCTGGGACCGGGACGACCGGCATCGGCGGCTTCGCGCGGTGGCGGTGGCGGGGCTGGTGGCCGGGGCGCTGATGGCGGTGTTCGGGCTGCCGCCGATCGCCCTCCACAGCCCGCTCCGGCTGATCGGCATGGTGTGCCCGCTGTGCGGCGGGACACGGGCGGTGCAGGCGTTGATGCGCGGGGACGTCGCGACCGCGTGGCACTACAACCCGCTCGCGTTCGCGGTGGTGCCGGGAGCGCTGCTCGTCCTGGTCAGGTGGGGTGCGGGGCTGGCAACCGGACGCTGGGTGAACGTGCGGGTGCTGCGTCCGGTCGCCGTCTGGGTCCTCGCCGCGCTGGCCGTCGCGGCGCTGTGGGCCTACCAGGCGTCGCACGCGTCGATGCTGCGCCACGGTGACGGGAGCTTCCGGCACCAGGTGACGGGCATGGGCCTGGCGATGGTCGTCGTCGCGGCGGCCGCGGTGGTCCAGATGCTCGTCGTGCTGCCGCTCGCCCGCCGGTTCCGCGCGGGGCGCGCCGGCACGGAGCAGCCCCGCGGCTGACGCCGGCGGCCCGCGGGCACGCCCCGGCTCGTCCGGTCCCTCCGGCGGAAGGTGTGGAGGGACCGGACGAGCCCCGGGCGGGCGGGCCCCATCGCCCGAGGTCCCCGCGGCCCCGGGCGGCTTCCGGGCGATCAGGCGACGTCGAGCTCCCGCCGCCGCTCGGCCCACTGCAGCGAGTGCCGGATGGCGTCCTCGATCGTGTACTCGGGCTTCCAGCGCAGCAGCTCCCACGCCTTGTCGGGCCGGACGAACGCGCCGACGACGTCGCCGGGACGCGCCGGCGCCTCCTCCGCGACGAACGCCTCGCCGACGACCTCGCGGAACGCGTCGACCAGCTCCCGTACGGTGGTCCCGTCGCCGGTGCCGAGGTTGATCACCTCGTAGCCGGAGCCCTCCCCGGCCGGGCGCAGCGGCGGGACGATCGCGTCGAACCGGTCCGCCGCCGCGCAGAACGCGCGGGCGATGTCCCAGACGTGGATGTAGTCGCGGATCGCGGTGCCGTCGCGGGTGTCCCAGTCCACCCCGGTGATCTTGAACGGGACGCCCAGCTCGTACGACTCGATCATCTTGCCGAGCGCGTGCGTCGGCTTGCTGCTCTGCAGGCCGGTGCGCAGCTGCGGGTCCGCGCCGATCGGGTTGAGGTAGCGCAGCGAGACGACCCGCAGCGAGGTCGCGCGGCAGACGTCCTCCAGCATCAGCTCGGCCATCATCTTGGAGCGGGTGTACGGGTTCTGCGGCTCCAGCGCCGAGGTCTCCGTCACCGACAGGTCGGCCTCCGGCCGGTACATGCCCGCGGTCGACGCGAAGATCATCCGGTCGCAGCCGTTGCGGACCAGGTGCTCGGCGAAGTCGCGGGTGCGCCCGAGGTTGACCCGGTAGTAGCGCAGCGGGTCCTTCATCGAGTCGGGCACCACGATCAGCGCCGCGCAGTGCACCGCGACGCCGATCTCCGGATGCTCCCGGAAGATCGCGTCGACGAGCTCACCGTCCCCGATGTCGCCCTGGTAGAAGATCTTCCCGTCGGTGAACTCCTGCCGGCCGGTGATGAGGCTGTCGAGCACCACCGGCGTGATCCCGCGTTCGGCGAACGCGGACGCGATCGTGCTGCCGATGAACCCGGCTCCCCCTGTGATCAGGACTTTCATATGGCATCCCCTGCGCCAGTGCGTCCCTGCTCGGTCACGCACAGGATCAGCAGGCGGTCGCGGATGGTCAACGGACCGCCCTGCAGGTGTCCGGGTCCGGACGGCGGTCAACCGGCGCCCGGTGCGGGGCGTCCGCGCACGGTCCCTCCCGCGCGCGCCCGCCACCTGCGGAGATCCCCGGGCGGGCGCGCGGGCCGGGTTCGGTGCCCGGTGCGCCGCCCGCCGCGGCATGTCCGAAACGACTACAGCGTTTGCAGGATCCGGATCGCGTCCGCACCGGTCATCGTCGGTGGATGCAACCGATCCGGGTCCTGATCGTGGACGACCACGCGCTGTTCGCCGAGGCGCTCGCCGCCCGGCTGGCCCGCGAGCCCGATCTGGTGATCCTGCCGATCGCCGCGGACGTGCGGCGCGCGCTGGCGCTCGCCGGCACCGAGCGCCCGCAGGTGGTCGTGCTGGACATGACGCTGGGCGCGGAGAGCGGCCTGGACGTCCTGGACCGCGTCCGCGAGGACCACCCGGACGTGCGGGTGGTGGTGCTGACCGCGATGAGCGACCTCGACACGCTGGTGCAGGCGGTGCGGCGCGGCGCGGTCGGCTGGCTGTCGAAGACCGAGGGCGCCGACCTCGTCGCGCGGGTGATCCGGTCGGCGGCGCGGCAGGGCGGCTGGATCCCGCCGGACGTGCTCGGCGAGGTGCTGCGCCGGCTCGTCGCGGGCGACCCGCGGGACGCCGGCGGCGCGCGGCTGCTGGCGGAGCTGACGCCCCGCGAGCGCGAGGTGCTGCAGTGCATGGTCGACGGCCTGGGCCGCGCGGAGATCGCCGAGCGGCTGGGGCTGTCGGCCAACACCGTCCGCACGCACACGCAGAACCTGCTGGCGAAGCTCGACATGCACTCGGCGCTGGAGGCGATCACCCTCGCGATGCGCGCCGGCATGCGCCCCGGCGCCTGACCTCCGCCGACGCGGGAGGCCTGGTGCAAACGGCGTAGTGGGGGGTCGTCGTTTGGGCGATTCGGGCGGCATCGGGCCTTCCTACGCTCGGCCGTACGAAGCCGGAGGCCGGAGGGGAGACCCGTGGAGATCGATGAGGTCGCGGCGCGCGTCGCCCGCAGCTACTGGGCGCTCCTGCTGCTCATGACGGTCGTCCCGCTCGTGCTGGTGGGCGGCGTGATGAGCCGGCAGGACCCGCCCGCGGTCGCGAAGACGCGCCTGCAGGCCACCGCGAAGGCCGCGGACGCGGCGGCCGGGGACGCGGGCGTCAGCACCGAGGTCAGCCAGGTGAAGGCGTTCGCGACCAGCGACAACCTGCTCGCCGGGGTGCTGGGGCAGCTGCACCTGCACCGGTCCACCACCAAGCTCGCCAAGGACATCGGGGTCGCCGGGCTCGGCACCTCGACGGTCGTCGAGCTGTCGGTGAAGGACAAGGACCCGCAGGCCGCGCGGAAGCTGACCGACGCGATCGGCGCCGCCGTGGTGAAGGAGATCAACGACTCCAACCAGGGCGCGATCAACCAGCAGCTCGCCTCCATCGACAAGCGGGTGCGGGACCTGGAGAAGAAGCTCGGGCCGCTGTCGCGGCGGGCGGGCGCGCAGCCGAACCCCGACATCGGCGCCGCGAACGAGCGGGAGCGGGTGCAGGCGGAGCTGACCGACCTGCGGTCGAACCGGTCGGACCTGCAGGCGCAGCTGCTGACGGCGGGCAACGCCTCGGTGGTGCAGCCGGCGGTGATCGCGCCGAAGAGCGACCCGGCGGTCATGATGGCGGTCGTCGCGGGCCTGGTCGGGCTGGTCGCCGGGATCCTGATCGCGGTGGTGAACGAGATGGCCCGCCCGACGATCCCCGGGCAGCGGCGGGTCGCGCGGCGGCTCGGCGTCCCGCTGCTCGGCTGGGCGGACAAGGGCCCGGCGGAGCTCGCCGACCTCGGCCGGCGGGTCCGGCTCGCCGCCCGCAAGGAGGAGGTCGGGCAGGTCACGCTGGTCGGCGCGCCCGGGCCGCTGCCTGCCGACCTCGTGTCGTCGGTGGCGTCGGCGGTGTACGGGGACCGGACGAAGGTGGTCGGCGCCCGCCCGGTCCGGCAGCGTCCGGGCGAGGGCGACGGCGGTGACGGCACCGTCACGAGCGCCGCGAAGGCCAAGCCGGGCCGGCCGAAGAAGGACGACGGGTCCGGCGACGAGCCGGGCGACGGCCCGTCGCTGAACAGCTCCGGTCCCGGCACGGGGAAGAGCACGTCGGTGGTCCGCGCCGGGGGCGGCACCGCCGTGATGACGAAGAAGTCCGGCGAGGCGGTCTCCCCCTCGGAGATCACCCAGCCGGTCCCGGTGCCCGTGCGCGCGGTGTGCCACGTGCACGCGTTCGAGGACATCGATCCGGGCTCCGACGACGAGGTCGGGGTGGTCGTGGTGGTCGGTCCGGTGACGCGGGTGTCGGGACTGGAGACGGTCCGGGACCTGGTCGCCGCGTCCGGCTGGCCGCTCCTCGGTGTCATCGCCACGTCCCGCAAGATCAAGGGGTAGCAGATGAGTTCAGCCGGTCAGTCCACCGTTCCGTTCACGATCCCGTCGGTGTCCGGCGAGGTGTCGGACGCCGTGGTGAAGGTGCTCGACTCGGGGTGGATCACCACGGGGCCGCAGACGGCGGCGTTCGAGCAGGAGTTCGCCGACTATCTGGGCGCCGCGCACGTCGTCGCGGTCGCCTCCTGCACGACCGCGCTGGAGCTGTGCCTGCGCGGGCTGGAGCTGCCGCCGGGGTCGGCGGTGCTGACGCCGAGCCTGACGTTCTGCGGCGCGATCAACGCGATCCTGCACGCGGGGCACCGGCCGGTGCTGGTGGACATCGACGAGGACACGCTGGTGCCGAGCCCGGAGACGGTCGCCGCGGCGGCCGCGCGGGTGCGGCCGGCGGCGATGATCGTCCAGAACCAGGGCGGCTACCCGGTGGACGTGGCGGCGCTGGCGGAGGCGGCCGGGCTCGACCGGACGCGGGTCGTCGAGGACGCGGCGCACGGCCCGGGCGCGGCGCGCGGCGGCAAGCCCGTCGGGGCGGAGTCGTTCGCGGCGTGCTTCTCCTTCTACGCCACCAAGAACATGCCGATCGGCGAGGGCGGCGCCATCGCGACGAGCGACGAGGGGCTGCAGGAGAAGGTCCGCGCGATGCGGCTGCACGGGATGAGCAAGGACTCGTGGAAGCGGTACCTGCCGGGCGGGAGCTGGCGGTACGACGTGAAGCAGGTCGGCCTGAAGGCGAACATGACGGACGTGCAGGCGTCGATCGGGCGGGCGCAGCTCGCCGCACTGCCCGAGTGGCAGCGGCGCCGCGCCGAGATCGTCGCCGCCTACGACGAGGCGTTCCGCGACCTGCCCGGCCTGACGCTGCCGCAGCGGAACCTCGGCGGCATCCAGCACGCGTGGCATCTCTACCAGGTGCGGGTCCCGGACCGGGACGCGATCAGCGCGGAGCTGGAGGCGGCGGGCGTGTCGACGTCCGTCCACTTCATCCCCGCCAACCAGATGACGTCGTACCGGGACATCCTCGGCGCCGACGAGTGCGCGCGGGTGCCGGTGACCGACCGGGTCGGCGAGGAACTGCTGTCCCTCCCCCTCTACCCGGGGCTGACGCCCGACGGCCAGGACCGCGTCATCGCCGCACTCACCGAGGCGCTGCGGACCCGGAGCTGACCGTGCGATGGTTCCCGCCGCGCCCGAACCGCCGGGCCGCGCCGCCCCCGCCCGTCCCCGTCAGCCCGCTCGCGCTGCTGATGGGGCGGGACGAGGTGGCGCTGGCCGGGCTGCGCGGGCGGCGCCTCGTCCGGGGCCGGCGCGTGCTGGTCACCGGCGCCTGCGGGACGGTCGGGTCGGCGCTGTGTCGGCAGGTCCGGCGGCTGGAGCCGGAGGCGCTGTGCCTGGTCGACAAGGACGCGGCCGGGCTCGCCCGGCTCGGCCGGGAGCTCGCCGCGGAGGCGGGCGGGGACGCCGGCGTCACGCTCGCCGAGGTCGACGTGCGCGACCGCGACGGGGTCGACCGGGCGGTCCGGGACGCGCGGCCCGACCTGCTGTTCCACACCGCGGGCCAGAACGAGCTGGCGAAGGTGGAGCAGGACCCGTGCCGGGGCGTCGCCGACAACGTCGGCGGCACCCGGCACGCGGTCGACAGCGCGGTCCGGCACGACGTGCAGCGGATGGTGTTCGTCTCCTCCGACAAGGCCGCCGAGCCGACCTCGGTGTTCGGCGCGACGATGCGGCTCGGCGAGCTGCTGCTGCAGACCGCGACGGGCGGCCCGACGTGCTTCGCGGCGGTCCGCGTCGGCAACGTCATCGGCGAGGCGGGCGCGCTGCTCAGCCTGCTCGCGCACCGCATCTCCTCCGGCGAGGTCGTGACGATCACGCATCCGGAGGTGGCGCGGCACTTCATGACGGTGGCGGAGGCGGCGGGGCTGCTGATCGAGGCGGCGGCGCTGGCGGAGGAGGCGGAGACGTTCGTGCTGGACATGGGCCGTCCCGTCCCGGTGGTGGAGCTGGTGCACCGGTACGCCGAGCAGCTGCGGCTGCCGGAGGTGACGATCCGGTTCAGCGGGCTCGGGCCCGGCGAGAAGCTCGCGGAGAAGGCGTTCGCCGACTCCGAGCGGCGGATCCGCACCGCGCATCCGAAGATCTGGGCGACCCGCCCGGCGCCGCCGCCCGCCGGGCTGCCGCAGCTGCTGGACGAGCTGGCCGCGGCGGCCGGGGACGGCGACGACGGCCGGGTCCGGCTGCTGCTGCGCCGGCTGCTCCCGGAGTACCACCCGGTGCGGCGCCCGCTGCCGGCCGGCGACCCGCCGCCGCCCGGACCTTCTTGTCTATGTGACGCGGGGTGCAGCCCCGACCCTCCCGGCCTGTGAGGTGCGCGTTGAGTACGAGCAGGAAGCTCCGAGTCGCCACGGTGATCACCCGGTTCAACGGCGGCGCCGGTCAGGTGGCGCTGAACGGCGCGCTGGCGCTGCCGGACGGGGAGTACGAGCGCGCGATCGTCACCGGCGGCGTCGGCATGGACAGTGTCGGCTCGAACGGGGAGGCGCGCGCCGCCCGCGACACCGTCCTGTACGGCGACGAGGCGGTGGCGAACGCGGCGGCGGGCGACCTGACGCCCCGCGCGCACGCCGCCGGGATGGAGATCGTGCAGGTGGGGCCGCTGGTCCCGCAGATCTCGCCGCGCGACGACCTCGCCGCGCTGCGGACGCTGACGCGGGTGCTCGCCGAGGGGCGCTACGACGTCGTCCACACGCACAGCGCGAAGGGCGGCGTGATCGGGCGGGTCGCGGCGGCGCGCGCGGGCGTCCCGCGGATCGTGCACACCTGGCACGGGTTCCCGTTCAACGAGTTCCAGTCGTGGGCGCGGCGCGCCGTCTACATCCGGCTCGAGCGGATCGCCGCCAAGCGCACCGACGCGTTCCTCGCGATCGGGTCGGAGACGGTGACGACGGCGCTGCGGCTCGGGCTCACGACGCCGGAACGGGTCCGGCTGTCGTGGCCCGCCGTGGACGTCGAGAGATACGCGGCGGCTGCCGGGTCCCGCGCGCAGGCCCGCCGCCGCCTCGACCTGCCGCTCGGCGTGAAGGTGGCCGGCGCGATCGGCCGGCTGACGTTCCAGAAGGGCCCGGAGATCTTCGCGAAGGCGCTCGCGCGGCTGCCCGACGACGTGTTCGGGCTGTGGGTCGGCGGCGGCCCGATGGCGGACGAGCTGGCCGCGCTGACGGCCAAGCTCGGCATCGGGGAGCGGATGCGCTGGCTCGGGCACCGCGACGACGTCGCCGAGGTGCTGCCCGCGTTCGACCTGATGGCGATGCCGTCCCGCTGGGAGGGCCTGCCGTGCGTGCTGGTCGAGGCGATCGGCGCGGGGATCCCGCTGGTCGCGACGGCCGTCCCGTCCAACCAGGACCTGGTGCTGGCCGGGGAGACCGGGATGCTCGTCCCGCCGGAGGACCCCGAGCAGCTCGCCGCCGCGATCGGCGCGCTGCTCGACGACCCGGCCGCCGCCGCGCGGATGGCCGAGCGGGCCCGCGGCCGGATCGGCGACTGGTTCTCCCCGGCGCATCTCGGGACCGTCCTGGACGAGACCTACCGAGGAAGCTCCAAGCGCCCATGACCGCACTGACGAAGGCGCCACCGGACGCACCGCGGGCCGAGACGGCGCAGGACGCGCCGCCGGACGCCGGAGCGGCCGCGGAGCCGGAGCTCCCGGCGCTCCGGCGGCGGTGGCCGCTGACGTCGGTGGCGCTGGTGGCGGGCATCGCGTCGCTGCCGATGCTGATGCCGGCGGGCCTGCCACCGGGCCCCGGCAACACCGGGCTGCCCGACCTCGCGCTCATCGCGCTGTCCGCGGTGACGCTACTGTGGGCGGGCACCCGGAGGCTGCCGGTGCGGTGGCCGTTCCTGATCCCCACCCTGATGACGATCATCGCCGGCGGGGTCGCCGCGGTCGTCAACGACGCGGGCACGCTCACCCTGGTCAAGGACCTGTTCGTGCTGATGTGGGCGGTGTGCATCGCCAACCTCGGCCGCGAGCCGGGGATGCTGCGGCTCGCGCTGCGCGCGTTCATCGTGATCGGCACGCTCTACGCGGTCATCGAGATCCTCGGGATGATCCTCGGGATCGAGGCGATGTCCGGCAAGCAGCTGGACGGCGAGCGCGCCATGTTCACCTTCGGCGACGCCAACTACGCCTCCAACTGGTTCATCTGCATCTTCTTCATCACGCGCGCGGCCCGGTACCCGCGCAAGACCTGGCACCGCTGGACGGTCTGCGCCGTCCTGCTCACCGCCGAGGGGCTGACCGGCTCCAACGGCGGGCTCCTCGCGCTGTGCGTCGCGCTGCTGCTCGGCTACCTGTTCGGCCTGGTCCGCAGGGGCAGGGCGCACCACGCGATCGCGGTCGCCTCGCTGGCGTTCTTCGTCGCGGGCGCGGGCGTCGCCGTCGTCACCACCGTCGACATCCAGCCCTACCTGGACCAGGCGAGCCAGATGTCGCCGGTGCTGCGCGACTCGATCGGGCGCACCACCGGGGAGAGCACCGAGTCGCGCAGCTCGGTGAACGCCGCGACGATCCAGATGCTGGAGGAGCAGACGCATCCGTGGGGCATCGGCCCCAACCAGACGCGCCCGCAGATGCTCGCGCGGCAGTACGGGTACGTCCGCGAGGCGCACAACGACTACATCGCGGCCGTGCTGGAGCGCGGGTTCCTCGGCGGGATCGCGCTGGTCACGCTGCTGTTCGTGCTGATCATGCGGTGCGTGCGGATCGCCCGCCGCGGCGCCCTCACCGCCGAGTACGCCGCGCTCGTCCCGCGCCCGGAGATGTTCGGCGCGCTCCTCGCGGTGTTCCTGGTGTCCGCGCTCTTCTACCAGACGCTGCACTACCGGCACGGCTGGGCCTTCTTCGGCCTGGTCGCCGCCCTCGACCTCTTCGGAAGGCGCACCGCCGCCGGGCGGCGGCCCCCAGGAACCCCGGACGACCCCGCCGCGGAGGGAGCCCGATGACCGACACTCAGCAGCCGACGGTGGCGCCGGCCGCCGAAGCCGACGCCGGACGGCTGCGGCGGCGGCTCCTCGCCCTCGTCGCGGGGAACATGGCGGGACGGATCGGCGCGCTCGGCTCGCTCGGCATCGCCACGATCCTCGTCGCGCGGATCGGCGGGCCGAAGCTCGTCGGCGCGTTCACGCTCGTGCGGATCCTGCCGGGGCTGCTGTGCCAGCTGTCCAGCGCCGGGCTCCCCGGCGCCGCACCCTACTTCCTGGCCCGCGACTCCTACGACCAGAGCCGGGTGCGGCCCACGCTGGCGTGGCTGACCGTCATCGGCGCGGTGCTCGGCGGGGTCGGCTGGCTCGCCCTCAGCCCGCTCGCCTACCTGGTGTTCTTCAAGTCGTTCGGGATCTGGATCACCATCGCCGCGGCGGCCCCGTCGTTCACGCAGGGGTTCGTGTCGGTCGGCAAGGGCCTGCTGCAGGGCACCGACGACCAGCCCGGCGCGAGCCTCGCCATCGCGGTCGAGGAGTTCGTGTTCGTGCCGATCTACCTGGTGCTGCTCACCGGCTGGTACGGGCCGGGCGCGCTGATCGCCGGGCTCGTGCTCGCCGACGTCGCGGCGGCCGCGTGGATCGCGCGGCGCCTCGCCACCCGCGGGTTCTTCCGCGGCTGGGGACGGCCCGACCGGCGTCTCGGCCGCACGATCGCCGGGTACGGGGTGCGCGGCTACGTCGGGCAGCTCATCGACCTGCTCCAGCTGCGGTTCGACATGGCGCTGCTCGGCGCGCTCGCCGGCCCGAAGGTCCTCGGCGTCTACACGGTCGCGAGCAAGTTCGCCGAGCTGGTGCAGCTGCCCGGCCTCGCCGTGAACTACGTGCTGTACCCCGACTTCGCCAAGGAGGACCGGGCGAAGGCGACCCGCCGCACCGCCCGCCTCATCCTGCCCGCGCTCGGTGTGTCGGCGCTCGCCGCGGTCCCGCTCGCGCTCATCGCCGGGACGGCGCTGCCGTGGATCTTCGGGGACGTGTTCGACGACGCGGTCGTGCCGACCTACATCCGGCTCGCCGGCGTCGTCACGTTCGGCGTCACCGGGCTCATCATGGCGTACCTGTACGGGGTCGGGCGGCCCGGCGCCGCGTCCACCGGGCAGGGCCTCGGCCTGCTGGTCGTCGTCGTGCTCGGCGCGATCCTCATCCCCCGGCACGGCGCGGTCGGCGCGGCGATCGCCACGTCCGTCTCGTTCGTCGCGACCACCGCCGCGCTGCTCGCCTGGTTCCAGCACGTCCGCAAGACCGCCGCCCGCGAACCCGCGGCCGGGCCCGTGCCGGACGCGCCCGGCGCGGGCCTCGCCGCGGCCGACGACCCTGCTCCGCACAGCAAGGGGTGACCATGTCCGAGGACCACACCGAACTCGCCACCCGGCCCGTCGACCCGTCCGACGGCGTCGCGCCGTCGGCGGCGCGCCGCGCCCTGGACATCGCCGGCGCGGTCACCGGGCTGCTGCTGCTCAGCGTCCCGCTCGCGCTCATCTACCTGCTCGTCCGGCTGTCCAGCCCGGGCCCCGGGGTGTTCCGGCAGACCCGCGTCGGGCAGGGCGGCCGGCCGTTCACCATGTACAAGTTCCGGACGATGCGGCAGGGCGTCGGCGGGCTCACCGTCACCGCCAACTGCGACCCGCGGCTCACCCGGATCGGCAAGCTGCTGCGGCAGTGGTCGCTGGACGAGCTGCCGCAGCTGGTGAACGTGCTGCGCGGGCAGATGACGCTGGTCGGGCCGCGCCCGGAGACCTACGACCTCGCCGTGCACTACGACGCGGACTCGCGGTGGATCTTCGACCACCGGCCGGGGCTGACCGGGGTGTCGGAGGTCCGGTTCCGCGACTTCGACGTGCTCGGCCCCGGCGAGGAGGTCGACCTCGTCAACTACATCGAGCGGATCGTCCCGGCGCGGGTCGCGGTGGACGCGGTCTACCTGCGCGACCCGTCGATGCGGCAGACGCTGCGCGCGCTCTGGGACACCGTCAAGCACATCCTCGGGTTCACGATCCCGCCGCTGCAGGTCGCGTCGGACGGGACCGTCGAGGAGGCGCCCGGCGCGACGGCCGCGCCGGCGCCGGACACCGCCGCACGCACGCCCGCCGAGGAGCCCGGTTCCGCGGCGTAGCCGTCCGCGTCGGGAGACTCCGCGTCAGGAAAGGCAGACATGGACATCCGGGACGTCCGGTTCAAGGTCTCGGCCGTCGCGGCCGCGGTGGTGCTGGTGGCCGGGTTCCTCCTCTACCTGCAGCACAGGTCGTCGTCCGGCGGGGACGAGCCCTACACCGGCCCGCCCGCGACGCCCGGCAGCCCCGCCGCGCGGCCGGGCCAGACCCGCCGCATCGCGCTGAACACCCAGCCGTCGGACTACCCGCGGCTGAAGGAGCTCGGCTACAACCTGGTGGACGCCAAGCCGGACGACGCGCTCGTCGCGGGCGTCCCCGAGGGGATGCAGGCGCTGCTGTGGGTCGGCAACTTCACCTGCGGCGACTTCGACCTGGACTACGACGCGTTCACCCGGGCCGTGCAGCGGTACGGGCACAACCCGAAGGTGTACGGCTGGTACCTGTCGGACGAGCCGGACACCGGGCGCTGCCCGAAGGTCGCCGGCGAGATCCGGCGCCGCGCCGACTACATCCGGCAGAACGCGCCCGGCCAGGTCTCGTTCATCTCGCTGACCGACTGGCCGATGAAGCAGCTCGCGCCGAAGCGGGTCGGCGTCGACCTCTACGGCCTCGACCCCTACCCCTGCAAGGGCTCGTCGGACGTGCAGGAGTCCTGCAACATCGGGGCGATCGACCGGATGGTCCGGATGGCCGACGACGCCGGCATCCCGCGCGCGCGGGTCGTACCCGTCCTGCAGGCGTTCGGGCAGAGCTGCACCAAGGGCGACAAGCAGTACTGGCTGCCGACGCAGGCGCAGTTCCGGAAGATCCTCGCCCGCTGGGACAAGCTCGCGCCGCGTCCCCCGCTGGAGATCTCCTACTCGTGGGGCCACCAGTCCGAGTGGGCGTGCCCGTCGCTCGCGGACGCGTCCGGCGGCGACCATCCCGACCTGCAGAGCATCATGAAGGCCCGCAACACCGCGAAGTGAGACCCGCGCCGGCGGCCCCCGGAGGCGTCAGTGCTTGGGGTGGTCGGCGACCGCGGGATGCGCGTCGGAGCCCAGCGGCACGTTGAACGCCCCCATCTTCAGGGCCAGGACCTCGCCGCCCGCGACGAGCAGGACGAACACCACCGCCATCAGGCCGAGCTGCGCCCGGTTCGGTTTCTTGAACGTCGGCCTGCCGCCCAGTTTTCCACTGAAAGCCGCCCGACCACCGCGGTTCACGCGCACCTCTTCAACCCCCCAGTTACCGCAAGAAACCTAACACAACACCGCACAACACCCGGGCCGGACACGCCCCTGTCGGCGTGGTCCGGCCCGGGCCCGGGACGGCCGTCCGGTCAGGAGACCCGGCGGCTCGTCAGGTTCGCGGCGCGGGCGTTCACGCACGCGCCCGTCGCCAGGTCGAACGCAAAGTTGTGCGCCAGGCAGTGCACCTGGCCCTCGCGGATGACGGCGCCGACCGACAGGTCCTCGCCGGCGTGCGGGCAGTACCGGGGGATGTCGTAGCACCCGCCGGCCCACTCCACGGTGATCCGCTCGCTCTCGTCCCGCCCCGTCTCGTAGGCCTCGACGGCGTTCAGCGCGGGCGCGTTCGCGTGCTTGAGCAGCCCCACCAGGTAGTCGTTGTAGACGTCCGGGTCCCGGTAGAGGCTGAGCCGGAAGGAGATGAGCAGGTCCTCCCAGGCCATCCGGCCGGTCAGCACGGAGTCCAGCCAGCGGCCGGCCGTGGTGATCCGGTAGTGCGGGCGGGCGTCCGGGGACGCCTTCCCGGCCGTCAGCCCCTCCGGCGAGAAGTCCACGTCCCAGACCCCGCCGTTCGGGCCGGTGATCTCGAACCGGACCAGCATCGCGATCTGCCGGAGGAAGTAGTCGCTGAGCGTGCCGAGGTGCGCGAAGTGGGCGACGAACCGGTCGTACAGGTCGGGGCCGGGCTCCGGGTACTCGGCGAGGACGCCCTCGATCAGCTCCTTGCGGTCCTCGGCGTACTGCTTGAGGTAGGCGGGACGCTCGTCGTCGGCGAAGGAGAACTCCGCCGAGACGGGGTCCCGGACGACCTCGCCGGTGTCGAGGTCGACGGTGTCGCCGGGCTTGAAGAAGTCCCAGCGCTGCTGCGGCAGGTGCTCGCGCAGCCACTCGGTGGACACCTCGGGGTCGCAGAACGCGCCGTCGCGCTGGCCGAGCACCCAGTTGAGGTGGTCGACCTCGCCGTCCAGGAAGCACGGCGGCCCGGCGAACGGGACGGCGAGCTCCGGCTGCGTCTGCCGGACGAGGCGCTGCGCGGCGCGCAGCTTCGACACCCGCTTGTCCATCGAGACCTTGGCCATCTCCTCGGGCGGGTACTCGTAGCAGATCGGGTGCCAGGACGCGCCGGAGGTCTGCAGCGCCATCAGGTCGAGCCGGCCGCCGGCGAGGTGCTTGGCGCGGCGGGCCTGCGCGGCGGTGAGCCGGGCGTCGTTGCAGTGCAGGATCCCGCGCCCGTCCGCGACGATGAGAAAGGCCGCGTCATGGCACATAGGGGAGAGTTCCGGAATGACCGTTATCCAGGAGCCCCGATTGTCGAGCGGGAATTTCTCCCAGGGCTCTATCTCGATTACCTGGCGGGAACCCGCGGCTTCCGCCATCCGTTCCCGGAAGGCCGGGCCCGGATAGCGCGGAATGAGGATCCGGGTCCGCCGCGGAAGCCGGCCGATGACCCAGGGGTCGAAATGATCAAGGTGCTCGTGCGAGACCGCCACCCAGTCCGCGGCGAGCAACCGATCGACGTCGAGGTGATCGTTTCTGGGGTACTGGTGCCAGGCCCCGATAAAGGCCCCCGTCGGAGCGAGCCACGGGTCTGCGAGCAGGTGGAACGCCCGGGCGTGCACCGACACCCCCGCGTGTCCGGTAAATGTGACCGTCGGCATACCGAGACTGTCCCTCGCCGGCCCCGCGGGCGCACCCGCCCGAATGCGCAAAGCGGCTACGCCGTAGGCATGAAGGAAATGCCACAAGGCGAACTGACAATCCTGACTTAGACGCTCGGAGAAAGACCCGAGTTTACCCGGATCGAGGCATGTCCACTTCCGGTCAGGCACCGGTCTGTTGCGGTCAATTGACTGGACACGACCCGGCACGGGGGGTGACCGTCGAAGGCGGTGCTGGTAAATACGGACGGGGGTCCATTCATGATCAACGGGCGGTCACGTTCCTCCCCCGGTGCCGGCGCGGGCGTGGGGACGCTCGCCGCCGCCCCGGTGCGCGAGGACGGGCGGACGGCCGCGCGCGAACCCGTGCGGCCGGATCCGCCGGCCGTGCCGGAGACGGCTGGCGAGCACGCCCTGTGGAAGCGGCGGCTGCGGCACGACATCCGGCACGAGCTCGGCACGATCATCATGCTGGCGTCGGCGGTCGTGGTCGCCGAGGACGTCGGCGACGGCAGCCGCGCGCGGATCGAGCAGCTGCTCGGCGAGACCCGGTGGCTCGACCACCTGCTCCGCCGGCTCGACGAGGACGACGACGACCAGCCGATGCCGAGCCCCGAGCGGATCCGGGTCGACGAGCTGACCGCCGAGGTCGTGACCGGCATGCGGCTCGCCACCCCGCACGAGGTCTGCTTCGCCGGCGGCGAGGCGTGGGCGCACATGGACCCGGTCGCGCTGTGGCGGGCCGTCCGCAACGTGCTCGACAACGCGTGCCGCGTCGCCGAGGGCCGCGTCAACGTCCACGTCGAGGCCGACCAGGGCTGGGTCGTCATCCAGGTCGACGACGACGGCCCCGGTTTCGGCGCGGGCCCGGGCGGCTCCGGGGCGCGGCGCGGGCTGGCCTCGCTCGGCCTCGGCATCGTCCACGACCTCATCTCCGGCTACGGCGGCAGCCTGGAGATCCGCACCTGCGAGATGGGCGGGGCGCGGGTGCGGATGCTGCTGCCGTCGGCGCCGCCGCTGCGCGACCCGGCGCCCCTGGAGCAGGCGCCCCTCGAGCAGGCATCGCACGAGCAGGCATCGCACGACCCGGCGCCCCACGCCGACGACTGGCGGCCGCACCCATGAGAGTGATCATCTGCGACGACCACGCCGTCTTCGCCGACTCGCTGTCGCTGGTGCTGTCGGACGCCGGGCACGTGGTGGTCGGCGTCGCCTACTCGCCGGAGGAGGCGCTGCCGGTGCTGCGCGGCCGGCAGGCCGACGTCTGCCTGATCGACCTGCAGTTCCCGTCCGGCACCGCGCTGGACTGGATGCCGCGGCTGCGCACCGCCGCGCCGCAGACCCGCTTCGTGGTGCTGACCGGGTTCCTGGAGCAGCACGTGCTGGAGGCGGGCGTCGCGGCGGGCGTGCGCGGGTTCGCGCACAAGGGCCAGCAGGCCGGCGACATCCTCACCGTGCTGCGCCGGGTCGCGGCCGGCGAGGTCGTCGTCGACCAGGCCGCGCGGGCCGACGCCGTCCGGCCGCGCACCCAGGCGCAGCGGGTGGCGCGGTTCCTCACCCCGCGCGAGCGGGAGGTGCTGACGCGGCTCGCGCGCGGCGAGTCCACCCAGGCGCTGGCGAAGGCGATGGGCGTCACCCGCAGCACGGCGCGCAGCCACGTGCAGAGCGTGCTGAGCAAGCTCGGCGTGCACTCGCAGCGGGAGGCGGTCATCGAGGCGGCCCGGCACGGGCTGGTCAGCGTCGAGACGGGTGAGTGGCTGGCGGGCTGACACGTGGCGGGGGACGGCCGAATCCGGACAGAGCGGGCGCGGCCGGGACGCGTTAGCGTCCACCTGGGAGGGAGGGGTTCCCATGCCTCGACGGGGAGGCGCGCTGCCCGTCTCGGACGCGGCGGTCCTCGGCTGCGCGGACGCGTTCGCGCGCGGCGTGCCGCACGACCGGCTCGACCGGCTGCGCTCGCGGACGCCGGTCGTCTGGCAGGACGCGGACGCGGCGGAGCGGCCGGGCGCCTGGGCGGTGCTGCGGTACGCCGACGTCCAGCACGCCCTCACGCGCCCGCAGCTGTTCCCGCCGGAGGACGACGGCGTCCTGCACGGCCCGCGGACGCGCGAGGCCTACGGCGCCGAACGGCTCGCGGCGGAACCACCCGGCGCGGGACGGCGCGGTGGCCGGCAGGCGGGCCGCGGCGACCCGGACGCGATCCCGGACGACGCGCCGGGCCGCGCGCCGATCGACATGGACCCGCCCATGGCCGCGATGCTGGACCGGATCCCGCGCGGCGACGCGGTGGACTTCGTCCGGCAGGTCGCGCACGACCTCCCGGGGACGCTGCGCAACACCCTCGCGGGCGGCCTGCACGCGCTGCTGCGCCACCCGGACCAGTACGCCCGGCTCCGCGCGGACCGCGCCGACGAGCGGCTGATCGACAGCGCCGTCGAGGAGATGCTGCGCTGGTGGACGCCGGTGCTGCAGGTGCGGCGGCGGGTGCGGCGCGCGACGGAGGTCGGCGGGGTGCCGCTGCTGCCGGGCGAGCGGGTGGCGCTGTGGCTGGTGTCGGCCAACCACGACGAGGACGTCTTCGCCGACCCCGGCCGGTTCGTGCCCGAGCGGTTCGCGCAGGGCGGCCGGCCGCACCTGTGCTTCGGCACCGGCCGGCGCGCCTGCCTGGGGGCGCGCCTCGCCCGGGTGCACCTGCGGGCGTTCCTGGTCGCGCTGCTGGAGCGGCCGGCGGTCGCGCAACCGGCGGGGGAACCGGTAATGTCGCGGTCGAGTGCCCGTCACGGTTTCGAGCGGCTGCCGATCCGCTGGAACGGCTGAGGGCGGGCCCGAGCGCCCTGTGCGCCATCTCACCGGATCGCGGCGACATCCCGCCGCCTCCTCAGCGACCCCCGAACCGGCCCCGGACCGCCGACCCGCGGTCCCGCGCCCCGCCGGCGGTCGCACCGGAACGGTCCACCGCCGGTGGCCGTGCGCTGAACTTCGACCGGAGCTCCGCCGTACGTCGGCAGAGCGACCCGCTGCGCGCCCGCACCCCCGGGCGCGGAACCGGAGGGGGCTGGTTGTGGGGCTGACGAGTTCGGGCCTGCTCGCCGTGCTGTCGCTGCTCACGGCGGCGTGCCTGGGAGCGACGGTGTGGCTGTGGCCGCGCGCCGCGGGCGGCGGCGTCCGCGCCGTCGCGAGCCGCGCGGCGCTGCTGCTCGGCTGCCAGGTCGCCGTCCTGCTGACGCTGCTGGCGTCGGTGAACACCTACTACCTGTTCTACGGCTCGTGGCGCGACCTGCTGAGCGCCGCGGGCGGCGCGTCGACGGAGATGCCGCATCCGCCGCCCGCGGGCACCGGGGCCGTGGCCGCGAGCCAGGCCGTCCGGAAGGTGCGGGCCGACCTCGACCCGGGCGGGAAGGGCAAGCACGCGGCGGCGCGGGACGGGCAGGTCGAGCATCTCGACATCCGCGGCATCCGCACCGGGATCTCCGCCGAGGCCTACGTCTACCTCCCGCCGCAGTACTTCCAGCCCGCCTACGCGGCGCGCCGCTTCCCCGTCGTCCTGCTCATCGCCGGGTACCCGGCCGCCGACCGGATGGTGTGGATCGACAAGGGCCACATCCCCGAGGACGCCGCGAAGGCGCTCGCCGCCGGCCGGATCCAGCCGATGATCTACGTGATGATGCGGCCGACCGTCGAGGAGGGCTGGGACACCGAGTGCGCCGACGTGCCCGGCGGCCCGCAGGTCGAGACGTTCTTCGCGCAGGACGTCCCGGAGGCGGTCTCCGGCGCGTACCGGACGGCGCGGGCCCGCACCGGCTGGGGCCTCGCCGGCTACTCGACCGGCGGGTTCTGCGCGGCCAAGCTCCTGCTGCTGCACTCCGACCGGTTCTCCGCCGCCGCGAGCATGGCCGGGCACTTCGACGCGCTGCTCGACCGCACCACCCGCGAGCTGTACGGCGGCAGCAAGGCGATCCGGCGCGGCAACGACCTCGTCTGGCGGCTGCGGAACCTGCCGCAGCCGCCGGTGTCGGTGCTGGTGGCGTCCGCGGACGTCGGCGAGAAGACGTTCCCGTCGGCGCAGCGGTTCATGAAGGCGGCGCGGCCGCCGCTGGTCGTCGACAAGCTGCTGCTGCCGACGGGCGGCCACAACTTCAAGACCTTCCGCAGGTACATCCCGCCGTCGATCGCGTGGCTGAGCGCGCACCTGAAGGGGGAATGATGGAGCCGGTCAGTGCGGCGTTCCTCGCCCTGGTGTGCGTGCCCGCCGGCGCCTGCGTCGTCGCCGCGGTGGTGCTGTGGCCGCGGTTCGCCGGGCGCGGCGCCCGCCCGGTGGCGGCCCGGACGGGGCTGCTGCTCGGCTCGCAGGCGCTGCTGACCGCGTCGGTCGTGCTGCTGGTCAACCGGTACTTCGTGTTCTACGCGACCTGGGACGACCTGCTCGGCGGCACCACCACGAACGCGACGGTGAAGCAGGTGCAGCCGAGCCGCGGCGCGGAGTCGGCCCCGGCGGGGCTCGCGCACCGGGTGACGACGGAGCTCGGCCCGAAGCGGCGCGGGCACCAGCGCGACCCGGCCGAGGACGGGCGGGTCGACCGGCTGGACGTCGAGGGCGCGCGCAGCGGCCTCGGCGCGCAGGCGTACGTGTACCTCCCGCCGCAGTACTTCCAGCCCCGGTACGCGAACCGGCGGCTCCCGGTCGTGGTCTCCATCGCCGGCGACGGGTCCGGCACCGGGACGGTGTGGCTGCGGCAGGCGCGGCTGGCCGACGCGGCCGTCGCCGCGGTCCGGGCGGGCCGCGCCCAGCCGATGATCTACGCGGCGGTCGGTGCGGTGCGCCGGTTCGCGCCCGGTCCGGCGGCGCGCGGCGTCCGCCCGGCCGGGTGCCTGGACCTGCCGGGCGTCGCGGGCGGGCAGGCCGAGACGTTCCTCGCGCAGGACCTGCCGCTCGCGCTGGCCGGCACGTACCGGCTGCCGGAGGCGCGCGCGGGCTGGGGCGTCACCGGCATCGGCACAGGCGGGCAGTGCGCCGCGAGGCTGGCGATGCTGCACTCCGACCGGTTCACCGCCGCCGCGGCTCTGAACGGCCGGTTCGGGCAGCCCGCCGGCGGCTCCCCCGCCGACGCCCGGACGGTCGTGAAGCTCAAGGCCGGGACGGGGAAGGCGCCGCACGGCCGGACGGGCCCCGCGCCCAAGCCGCGGCCGGACGACCCGTACGGCGGCAGCGAGGCCTACCGGCTGGAGCAGGACCTGACGTGGCGGCTCCAGCACCTCCCGCCGCCGCCCGTCTCGGTGCTGGCCGCCGCCCCGGCGACGGGGCCCGACGCGGAGGCGGCCGGGCGGTTCGCGGCGCTCGCGAAACCGCCGATGCGCGTGGACACGATGCCGGTGCCCGGCGCCCCGGCGACGCTGAGGCAGTGGCGCGACCGGCTGCCGGCCGTCCTGGAGTGGCTCAGCGCCCGCCTGCGAGGCGAATGACCGGCGGGCGCCGCTTCTGGGCGCCCGCGAGCGCTGCCTCTGGGCCCGCGGGCGCCGCCTCTGCCAGCGGGCGCTACCTCCCGGGGAGTAGGCGCGCTGCCTCCTCCCGGCCGACGTGCCGCCGCGCGCGGGTGGCTAACGTGCAGGAATGAGCACTTCGCCGCCGCCGGGGGCGGTCCGGCCGCACTGGCCGCGGCCGTCCTCGTGGCCCGTCTGGGTCGTCCCGCTGCTCGTGCTGTTCGTCGAGTTCTTCGGGACGATGGCGGCGCAGCACGGCGCGACCCGGGACCGGCCGTGGAACCGCGGCGACGGCTGGGGGCACGGGCCCGGCTGGGGCGACGGCTCCTCCGGCTACGGCACCACGCACCTGGACGCGCTCGGCTTCGCGATCGTCGTCGCGGGCCCGGCGCTGCTGCTGCTGCGCCGCCGGTACCCGGTGCCGACGCTCGCGGCGACGGGCCTGCTCACCGGGCTGTACTTCCTGCGCGCCTACCCGTACGGGCCGGCGTTCGCGGCCGTCGGCGTCGCGATGCTGGGCGCGATCGTCGCCGGCCACCGGCTCGTGACCTGGGCCGGGACGGCGGTGTCGGTCGCGGTGTACTTCGGGATCACCGCGCTGATCGGCCTGCCGTTCGGGGAGCGCGGCGCGTCCGGCCGGGCGTTCCCGGTGGAGGAGCCGAGCGTCGGCGGCGTCAGCGTGGTCGTCGGCTGGTCCCTCGCGGTGCTGGTCACCGCCGAGCTCGTCCGGATGACGGGGCAGCGGGCCGCCGAGCGGGCCCGCACCCGGGCCGAGGAGGAGCGCCGGCAGGCCAGCGAGGAGCGGCTGCGGATGGCGCGCGAGCTGCACGACGTGCTGGCGCACAACATCTCGATGATCAACGTGCAGGCGGGCGTCGCGCTGCACCTGATGGACGGCGACCCCGAGCAGGCCCGCACCGCGCTCGCCGCGATCAAGGAGGCGAGCAAGGAGGCGCTGACCGAGATGCGGTCGGTGATCGGGGCGCTGCGGGCGCAGGGCGAGACCGCGCCGCGCTCCCCCACCGCCGGGCTCGGCCGGCTGGACGACCTGCTCGCCCGCGCCCGCTCCGCCGGGCTCGCGGTGGACGCCGAGACCACCGGGGAGCGGCGGCCGCTGCCCGCGGGCGCCGACCTCGCCGCGTTCCGGATCGTCCAGGAGTCGCTGACCAACGTGACCCGGCACGCCGGGCCGGGCCCGGTGACGGCCCGGGTCCGCATCGCCTACCGTGAGCGGGAGATCGAGGTGCGGGTCGAGGACGACGGCCGGGGCGTGTCCCTGCTCGACGACCATCCGGGCGGCAGCGGCATCCGCGGCATGCGGGAGCGGGCCGCCGCGCTCGGCGGGACGTTCGACGCGGGCCCGCGGCCGGGCGGCGGCTTCGCCGTCCGGGCGACGCTGCCGCTCACCGGCGACGCCGAGCCCGGGGACGAAGGAGCCGACGACGCGGCGGACGGCTCCGGCGGCGGCGCCGGCGAGGGGACTCCCGCGGAGAGGGGCGGTCAATGATCAAGGTGCTGCTCGCCGACGACCAGGTGCTGGTCCGGGCCGGGTTCCGGGCGCTGCTCGACGCCCAGGACGACATCGAGGTGGCCGGCGAGGCGAGCGACGGCGAGGAGGCCGTGGCGCAGGCGCGCCGGCTGCGCCCGGACGTGATCCTGATGGACATCCGGATGCCGGGCCTGGACGGGCTCGCCGCGACCCGCCGGATCGCCTCCGACGAGCGGCTCGGCGACGTCAAGATCGTGATCTTGACCACGTTCGAGCTGGACGAGTACGTGTTCGAGGCGCTGCGCGGCGGGGCGAGCGGGTTCCTGGTCAAGGACACCGAGCCGGTCGAGCTGATCCACGCCGTGCGGGCGGTCGCGGCGGGGGACGCGCTGCTGTCACCGGGAGTGACGCGGCGGCTGATCGCCGAGTTCGCGGCGCGGGCGAAGGAGCCGGCCCCGTCGCCGCGGCTGAACGCGCTGACCGACCGGGAGCGCGAGGTGATGGCGCTGGTCGGCGAGGGGTTGTCGAACGAGGAGATCGCGGCCCGCCTCGTGGTGAGCCCGGCGACGGCGAAGACGCACGTCAGCCGGACGATGGTGAAGCTCGGCGCGCGGGACCGGGCGCAGCTCGTGGTGTTCGCCTACGAGTCGGGACTGGTCAAGCCGGGCTGGCTGCCCTAGAAAGGACGGGCGGGCGCCCGGCGTCCCCCCGGGGAGCCCCCTGCCCTGGAAATTCACACTCTGTCGCGATTCACTGTTCCCGTCCGTGGTGACATGACAAGGTGGAACGCACAGGCTGTCACCGAAGCGAAGGAGTCCGGTGCCGCACGACACGAGGATCCTCGCCGTCGACGACCGCGAGGAGAACCTCACCGCCCTCGCGGCGGTGCTCGACGCGCTACCGGTCGAGGTGGTGCCCGCCTCGTCCGGGCAGGCGGCCCTCAAGGAGCTGCTGAGCGACGACTTCGCGCTGATCCTGCTGGACGTCGTGATGCCGGGGATGGACGGTTTCGAGACCGCCCAGCACATCAAGGCCCGGCCGCGCACCCGGGACATCCCGATCATCTTCCTGACCGCGGCGGGCGGGGAGAGCGAGCAGGCGTACCGCGGCTACGCGGCGGGCGCGGTGGACTTCCTGACCAAGCCGTTCGACCCGTGGCTGCTGCGCGCGAAGGTGTCGGTCTTCGTGGACCTGCACCGCAGCAACCTGGAGCTGCGGCGGCAGGCGGCGCTGCTGCGCCGCACCCTCGCCGAGAACGGCGCCGGGCCGGGCGAGGCGCCGGACGCGGCGAGCTGCGGCGGGCTGCTGCCCGCGCTGGACGAGCGGCTGTCCCGGGTCGAGGACGCGCTGGCCCGGATGCGGTCCGGGGAGCCGGCCGACGAGCTGGAGGCGCTCGTCGCCGACCTGCGGCTCGCCCTCGACGCGTTCTCCGCCGGAACCTGACCCGCAGCGCCCTGACCCCGCCGGAACCTGACCCGCAGCGCCCTGACCCCGCCGTGACCTGACTCGGCCGGGGGCCTGAACCCGCTGCGCCCGAGGCCTCGCGAACCCTTTCCCTGACGGGCTTCCGGACGCCCGTCAGTAGTTACTTACAGTAGTGGGTTTCGGCCTGTCCCCAGACGGCGATGCCAGCGTCCACTGTGATCGATTCCGCAGGTCACCGGCCCGGTTTCTTTACCTTCGAGTTCTCTGTACCGGTTTGCCGCAAGTAAGTACTTGAGGGTAACTTGCACTCACCGTCACGCACGTGACCCGCATCACCGGGCGCCCCCGCCCGGACCCCCGACCCCCAGGAGCCCCCATGACCGACTCCGCCGAGCCCGCCGACGCCCGCCTCGGCCGCGTCCGCTGGAAGCGTTTCGCCGCCATCGCCGCCCCCGCCGCGGTCGGCGCCGGCGCCCTGGTCTTCATGACCGCGCAGGGCGCCATCGCCTCCTCGTTCGCCGTCTCCGGCAGCAGCTTCAAGGTCAG
This sequence comes from Actinomadura sp. NPDC048394, assembly GCF_040651755.1. Classification (NCBI taxonomy): domain Bacteria; kingdom Bacillati; phylum Actinomycetota; class Actinomycetes; order Streptosporangiales; family Thermomonosporaceae; genus Actinomadura; species Actinomadura sp. NPDC048394. The sequence goes on from NZ_JBEZJL010000046.1 coordinate 54,381, forward strand.
CGCCGACTCGCTCAACGGGACGGGCTTCGTCCAGTACGGCGACGTCGACGCCAGCAAGGACGGCACGAAGCACCCGGTGCAGGTCTCCGGGATCAAGAACGCGACGATCACCAACATGTGCCAGTCGGTCAAGGTCGGGCCGTTCACGCTGCGGCTCACCGCGGGCGACAAGGGCACCCCCGTCCAGGCGTCCGACCTCGTCCTGGACGTCGAGCAGCTGAACGCGAACGCCGAGTTCTCCAACATCGAGATCGGCCGCGACGCCAGCACCCTCGACAAGGGCCCGAACGGCGCGAAGGGCGCCGCCGGGATGTTCGGCCAGCAGGCCGACTCGATCAAGCTGACCGGCGTCAAGCAGGTCGCGTGGGCGACCACCGCCGGCACCTTCAAGCTGAGCGACCTCAGCATGAAGCTCGGCAAGGAGTGCTTCTAAAGGCCATGACGGACACGACACCCCACGGGTTCCGCCGCTGGCGGCGGACGCGCCCCTTCTGGGGCGGCGCGTTCGCCGTCCTCGGCGGTGCGGAGCTCATCGCGATCCCCCTCGCCCCGATGCCGCTGGTCGTGCACCAGGGCATCGCCGGAGTGGCGAGCTGGCTGATCGGCGCGCTGCTGGTCGCCGCCGGCGCGCTGATGTGGTTCCAGCCCGCGCAGCGCAGCTTCTTCGGCATCCTCGCCGTGCTGCTGTCGCTGGCGTCGTTCCTCACCTCGAACTTCGGCGGCTTCCTCGTCGGGATGCTGCTCGGCGTGCTCGGCGGGGCGCTCGGCTTCGCCTGGTCGCCGGCGCGCCCCCGCGGCCCCGGCGGGCCGGACGGGCCGGAGCCCGCGCGGCCCCGCACCGGCGGGCACGGGATCGGCGCGCACGCGGCGCCGCGCGGCGGCCGGTTCACCGCCCTCGCGCTGCCGCTGGCGCTGCCCGGCGCCCTCGGCCTGCACCTGCTGGGCGCGGCGCCGTCCCCGAGCCCGTCGGCGAGCACGTCCGCGGCCCCCACGGCCGCGCAGGCGCCCGCGCCGACCGCGAGCGCCACCCCCTCCCCCAGCACGACGCCGTCCGCCGGCGCGACCCCCGCGCCGTCGGCCACACCGTCGGCCACGCCCTCGGCCACGCCGTCGTGCCCGGACGTCCCGGCGAGCAGCTCAGGGCTGTCCCAGGACCAGGCGCGCAAGCTGCTCCAGGAGATCCAGTCCGCCAAGGACCCGTCCGCGTGCCTGAAGGCCGGCGGGCAGGCCTCCGCCAAGGCCGCCGCGCCCGGCTCCCGCGTCTACAGCGACGCCGGGACGCTCCGGGCGAGCTCGCTGACGATGTCGGGCCTCAGCTACGACGGCGTCGCGTCGCTGCCCTCGGCGTCCGGCACCGTCAAGGCGCTGAAGTTCAGCATGTCCAAGGCCGTCCTGAAGGACGTCGACCAGACCGCCGTGCACGGCGGCGTCACCAACCGGATCAAGACCGGCTCCCTCACCCTCACCGGCGACGTCGTCATGTACACGACGAAGATGTCGTCGAAGCTGCTCGGCATCCCGCTGACCTTCACCCCGGAGCAGCCGCCGCCGCTCACCCTGCCGTTCATGGTGATGACGGACGTGGTGTCCGAGCAGCCGTCCGTGACGGCGAACGGCGCGCAGATCAGCGGCCTCGGCATCACGACCTGACGCGCCGCCGCGGGCGCGCCTGAGGGGCGGACGCTAGGGCAGCACCAGGCTCACGACGGCCATGGTGGCCGTGTGGCCGGGCCCCGCGAAGCCGAGCGCGTCGACGTGGAGCTTGCGGCGCAGGATGAACGCGCCGAGCAGCACCGCCGCCACGACCAGCACCACCGCGACCACGATGATCAGGATCGTCTTGCGGCGCTCCGCCTGCCGGACGTCGTGGACGGGCGGCGGGGGCGGCTGCTGCCAGTTCGCGAAATGCTGCGGCTGCTCCCACGGCGGCGGCGTCTGCGGCACATGCGGCTGCGCGTGCTGCGGCTGCGCGTGCTGGGGCTGCGCGTGCTGCGGCTGCCCGTGCTGGGTGGGCGGGCGCTGCTGCGGAGGCGGCGCCCACTCGGTCTCCAGGAGCGTCCGCTCCTCCTGCTCCGGGCCGCGCTGCGACGGGTAGGGGTCGCGCCCGCTGTTCGGGCCCGGGCCCGGATCGCGGCGGGTGACCGGATCCAGCTCCTCGGGGTCGAGCACGGTCTCGGACGCGTCGTCGCCGCCGTAGTAGCGCGGCGGGCCGTCCATCACCGTGTCGTCGGCGCCGGTCACGGGCGGCGGCGGCGCCGTCGCGACCTGCGTCAGCAGCGGCTGCGCCTGCGACGCCGTCATCCGGTTCACCGGCTCGCGCGCCAGCAGCCCGTCCAGGACGCGGGCGAGCGGCCCCGCGTTGCGCGCCGGCGGGACCGGCTCGGACAGCGCGGCCTGCAGCGACGCCATCGCGTCCGGACGCTCGTACGGGGAGCGCCCCTCGACCGCCGCGTACATCGTCGCGCCGAGCGCCCACAGGTCGGACGCCGGGACCGCGCGCTCGCCCTGCGCGCGCTCCGGCGGGATGTACGCGGGCGACCCCATGACCAGGCCCGTCTGGGTGAGGGTCGCGTCGCCCTCCACCTGCGCGATGCCGAAGTCGGTGAGCACGACCCGGCCCGAGTCGGTGATCAGCACGTTGCTCGGCTTGACGTCGCGGTGCAGGATCCCCTTCTCGTGCGCGTGCCGCAGCGCGCCGAGCATCTGCAGCCCGATCTCGGCGACCCGGCGGTGCTCCAGCGGCCCCCGGTCCAGCAGGTCCTGCAGGGACGGGGCGAGGACCAGCTCCATCACGATCCACGGCCGGTCGGACTCCTCGACCACGTCGTGGACGGTCACCACGCCCGGATGGTTCAGCCGCGCCGACGCCCGCGCCTCGCGGAACGTCCGCTCGTACAGGACGGCGCGCTCGGCGTCGTCCAGCCCCGGCGGGAGGACGACCTCCTTGACCGCGACCTCGCGGTCGAGCATGACGTCGAAGGCGCGCCACACGGTGCCCATCCCGCCGCGGCCGACCACCGAGTCCAGCCGGTAGCGGTTGCCGAGCAGACGTGCCTGTGCCATCTCTTCCTGGTCCCCCCGGTGATCATCCCGCCCCTGAGGGAAGGAACGTGCTGAGCACATTCTTCACGAGATGCTCTTTCGCGTCCCACTGGGACGAGGGTAGCGCCACCACGACGGCATATGCCTGGCCGTTCACGATCACGCCGCGGTCGAGGGCGCGGGTCATGCCGACGGAGCGCGACCAGGTGAACTCGATGTCGGCGGCCCGGTTGGTTCCGACGCTGGACTGCCTGATCTCCCCGACCTGCCGGAAGTCCTTCAGCATGCCGTCGTTGATCGCCTGCTGCTTCCAGGTCTGCCAGTGCACGAACGGGTCGCCGGTCCACTGGGTCTTGTCGACCTGGACGTAGGCGTGGGTGACGGGGTCGGTCCACACGACGCCGCGGCTCGTCGACGACCGCTGCCATCCGCGCGGCACACCGATCGTGTAGCCGGGGCCGGTCGCCCGGACGAGGTTCGCGGGCCAGGTGGGGGCCGTCGGCGTCGGCCGCTGCGTCGCGGGCGAGGACGTCGCGGGGTTGCTCGTGCCCCCGGCGGCGGGCTGCCCCTTCGACGCGTCCGCCTTGGGACCGGAGCCGTCGTGCGGCCAGAAGATCAGCACGGCCGCCGCGACCGCGGCGGCCAGGACGACCGACCCGGCGAGGATCGGCAGCACCGGCGACCGGCGCTTCGGCTGGACGCCCATCGTGCCGGGGCCGCCCGGCATCGGCGCCCACTGCTGCTGCCCGTTCGTCCCCGGCGGGTAGTGCGCCGTCATGTCCGGCACGGGCGGCGGGATGGGCGCGGACCGCGTCGGCCCCGTCCCGAGGCCGGCGGACGCCCCCGCGCCGTCGGCGACCGTGGCGTGGCTCCACGCGAGCTGCGCGGCGGCCTGGTCCAGGGCGTGCCCCGACGCGACCGCGGTGAGCGCCTCCTCGGCGGCCTCCGCGCTCATCCGCCGGACCGGGTCGCGCTCCAGCAGCCCGAGCAGCACCGGCTCCAGCGGCCCCGCGTTCTTCGGCGGCGGCACCTCCTGCGTCATGACCGCCGCCAGCACCGCCATCGCGTCGCTGCGGTGGTGCGGCGCCCTGCCCTCGCACGCGGCGTACAGGGTCGCGCCGAGCGCCCACAGGTCCGACGCCGGGATCGCCCGGTCGCCGTTGACCCGCTCCGGCGACATGTACGCCGGCGACCCCATGATCAGCCCGGTGCCGGTCAGCGTCGCGTCGCCCGCCATCTGCGCGATGCCGAAGTCGGTGAGCACCGCACGGTCGTCCTCCGTGACCAGCACGTTCGCGGGCTTGACGTCGCGGTGCAGGATGCCGATCGCGTGCGCGGCGCGCAGCGCCCCCACGATCTGCCGGCCGACCGCCGCGACCCGCCCGGGCGGCAGCGGGCCGTCCTCGTCCAGGACGTCCTGGAGCGAGCGCGCCTGGACCAGCTCCATGACGATCCACGGCCGGTCGTCCTCGTCCACGACGTCGTGTACGGTCACGACGCCCGGATGGTTCAGCCGCGCCGACGCGCGCGCCTCGCGCAGGGTCCGCTGGTGCCGGTTGTGGCGCTCCTCGTCGCTCAGCCCGGACGGCAGCAGCACCTCCTTGACCGCGACCTCCCGGTCGAGGGTCTCGTCGAGGGCCCGCCAGACGGTGCCCATGCCGCCGCGCCCCACCACCGACAGCAGCCGGTAGCGCCCCGCGAGCAGACGGTCTTCCACCATCACCCCTCCGCCGGCTTGAAGTACTGGTACACCGGCTGCAACTCGGCGAACGTCTTGTCCCAGGCGTCCTGGGGGGCGCGCAGCAGGATCGCGTAGCCGTGCCCGTTCGTGACGAACCCCCGGTTCAGGATGTGGATCCGGCCGCCGTCGCCGTCGAAGGTGAACTCCCAGTCCGCCGACCTGTCGCCGTTGCCGGTGTCGGGGACTGGCGGGTGGTCGCCGGTCGGCGCGATCGTGAGCTTCTTGTAGCCGGGGAAGCCCGCATGGGCCGCTTGCCGCCGCCAGTCGCCGATGGCGCTCTTGCCGGGGCTGTCGGTCTGGTCGATCTGCACGTAGGTCCGCCGGTCCGGGGCGTAGAAGTAGTCGCTGGTGCCCTTGTGCTCGGGGCCGCTCCAGCCGTCCGGGATCATGACCGAGTAGCCGGAGCCGTCCTTGTGGGGGTGGAAGCCGGCGGGCGGCGCCGCGCTCGACGAGGCCGAGGGGCTCGCCGACGTCGCGGACGCGGACGGGTGCCCGGTCGCGGGCGGCGCCCCGGCGTTCTTCTTCGGCTTGCCGCCGTCGCCGGAGCTCGCCCACGCGATCCCGGCGATCACCACGATCACGAGCAGCACCAGCGCCGCGACGATCAGCACGTTCCGGTTGGAGGCCAGCGCGGGCCGCCCGGACGGGGCCGTCGGGCCGCCGGGCGGCGGGCTCTCGGCCGGCCGGGTCTCGGGACCCGCCGGCCACGACTCGACCCGGTTCGGGTCGGCCCGCGCGGTGGCGCCCGCCGGGACGTCGAACCGGGTCAGCTGGTCGGGACGCGCGTCCGGGGACTCGGCGTGCGGCGCGGCCACGCCCTGGCCGCTCCCGCCCCGGCCGGCGCCGCCCGGGCCGCCCACCCACGGCGCGGCCCGCGTCGCGCCCGGCGCCGGATCGGGCTCCGGCTCCTGGTAGGGGTCGGGCATGGTGCTGCCGGGGGCGCCGCCGGGCGCCTCCTCCACCGGGTACTCGACGGCCATCGTCCGCTGCGTGTCGATGGTCTCCTGCCGGACGATGTCGTCCAGCAGCGCGCCGGCCTCGATCGCCTCCATCCGCTGGTCGGGGTTCTTGCGCAGCAGTCCCTCGATCACCGGGGTCAGCCGGCCGCCCTTCTCCGGCGGGTCCGGCTCGTCGGAGATCACCGCGACCAGCGCGGCCATCGGCTCGGAGCGCTCGAACGGCGACTTGCCGTGCAGCATCGCGTACAGGGTGACGCCCAGCGACCACAGGTCGGAGGCGGGGCCCGCGGTGCGGCCGCGGGCCCGCTCGGGAGCGATGTAGGCGGGCGAGCCCATGACCAGGCCCGTCTGGGTGAGGGTCGCGTCGCCGGACGCGGTGGCGATGCCGAAGTCGGTGAGCACGGCGCGCTCGCCCATCCGGCCGGTCCCGGTGATCAGCACGTTGCTCGGCTTGACGTCGCGGTGCAGCACCCCGGCCTGGTGCGCGGCGTGCAGCGCGGCCAGCATCTGGCGGCCGATCTCCGCGGCGCGGCGCGGCTCCAGCGGCCCGTCCTGCTTGATCACCTGGTCCAGCGAGCGGGCCTTGATCAGCTCCATGATGATCCAGGGCCGGCCGTCCTCCTCCACGACGTCGTACACGGTGACGACGCCGGGATGTCCGAGCCGGGCCGCGGTGCGCGCCTCACGGAACGTACGCTTATGGTGGACAGCGCGTTCCTCGTCGGTGAGGCCGTGCGGCAGGATGACCTCCTTCACCGCGACGTCTCTGCCGAGGACCTCATCGTGTGCCTGCCAGACCGTCCCCATGCCGCCTCGGCCCACCTGGGTCACCAGGCGGTAGCGGCGGGCGAGCAACCGCTCACCGGTGGTCTCATTTGGCATATCCGCGACCATATCGACTTTTGCTGACAACCTTGGATCGAGCTTGCAAGCGACATCCCCCCACCCGTACGACGTCCGGCGCCGCGCCGAGGTTCGCCAGCGGGCGGGCGGGCCCGGACGGGAGCGTGGTGCGTGTGACACCCGGTATGAATAAGCCCGGTACGACCAACAGGGCCACGCACGGCGACGGGGGGACCATGGCGGAGAAGGGCCTACTGGGCGAATGGCGCCGCCTGCTGCAGGCCGCGCCGACCATCTTCTTCTGGTACACCCGTCTCTCCGGGATCCTCTCGCTCCTTGCCTGGGTCTCCTATGGTCTCATCCTCGAGATAGCCGATATCTGGGCCCTGCGATGGATCGGCTACCTCGGCTGGTTCCCCAGCGTGCCCATCGGCATGCTCTGGATCCTGCTCTCCATGGGCATCCGCCGGCGCAAGAAGGCCGCCTGGCGGATCCTCGTGCTGATCTTCTGCCTGCCCGCCGCGGTCGGCGTCAGCACCGTCCTGACGACCCTGTTCGACCCGTCCGAGCCCACCTCCATCGGGCAGATCGTCACCGCCGGCGTGTACCTGGCCGTCCTCGCCCTGCTGGTCTCCGCCCGCGGCCAGTTCACCACGCTGCCCGACCGCGCCAACCGGCGGCTCGCCGCCCTCGTCTTCACCAGCCTGCTGGTCGTGACCTGCGGGATCGGCACGTTCCTGGTCACCCTCACCGACAAGAACCCCAAGGGCGGCTTCTGGACGCACCCGTTCTACGCGGTCCTGCAGACCGTCCTCGGGCCGCGCGTCACCGGCAAGCCGATCGACGTGTCCGTGCCGTTCTGGGTCGACGCGATCCTGTGGGTGCTCGGCACCGGCCTGATGATCGCCACGTTCTGGGCGCTGTTCAAGCCGGGCCGCCGCGACCCCGTCCTCAGCCCGCCCGAGGAGCTCGCGGCGCGCCGCCTGCTCGCCGAGTACGGCGAGCAGGACTCCCTCGGCTACTTCGCGCTGCGCCGCGACAAGGACGTGATGGTCGCGCCGAACGGCAAGGCCGCCATCGCCTACCGGGTCGAGGGTTCTGTCTCCCTCGCCAGCGGCGACCCGCTCGGCGACCCCGAGTCGTGGGACCAGGCGATCGAGGCGTGGCTGGAGGAGTGCCGCGAGCACGCCTGGATCCCCGGCGCCGTCAGCGTCGGCGAGCGCGGCGCCCACGTCTACAAGCGGCACGGGTTCGACGCCCTGGAGCTCGGCGACGAGGCGATCGTCGACCTCACCGAGTTCAACCTGGACGGCCGGGAGATGCGGCAGGTCCGGCAGGCCGTCCGGCGGGTCGAGCGGGCCGGGTACACGATCCGGATCCGCCGCCACGCGCAGATCCCCGCCTGGGAGATGGCCAAGCTGATCCGCAGCGCCGACGCCTGGCGCGGCGAGGAGACCGAGCGCGGCTTCTCCATGGCGCTCGGCCGGCTCGGCGACCCGACCGACGGCCGCTGCGTGATGGTCGAGGCGTTCGACGCGAACGGGGAGCTGCGCGGCCTGCTCAGCTTCGTCCCGTGGGGCCGCAGCGGGCTCTCCCTCGACCTGATGCGCCGCGACCGGGCCGCGGAGAACGGCCTCAACGAGTACATGGTCGCCAAGCTCGCCGAGAAGGCCGCCGCGGTCGGCGCGCAGCACCTGTCGCTGAACTTCGCGATGCTGCGCTCGGCGTTCGAGCGCGGCTCCCAGATCGGCGCGGGGCCCGTCTCGCGGATCTACTACCGGTTCCTGTCGTTCGCGTCGAAGTTCTGGCAGCTGGAGTCGCTGTACCTGTCGAACGCCAAGTACCTGCCGCACTGGCGGCCCCGCTACATCTGCTACACCCAGGGCCGGCACATCATCCGGCTCGGGCTCGCCTACGCCCGCGCCGAAGGGTTCCTGCCGAACCTGAACCGCCCCAAACTGGACCGTGCCGCCGCCATCGTCCCGTCCCCCGACCTGGTCGAGGAGATCCGCCGGATCGAGGAGGCCGCCGACGCCGCCCGCGCCCCGCACCGCCGGCTGTCGGAGCAGGAGCGGGTCCGGCACGCCAAGCTCGACCAGATCCGCGCCGCCGGGATGGAGCCGTACCCGCTCGGGTTCGACCGCGCCGACTTCGCCGCCGGGATCCGCGAGCGGTTCGCCGGCCTCGCCCCCGACGCCCGCACCGGCGAGCGGGTCGCGGTCGCCGGGCGCGTCGTGCTGGCCCGCGAGCACGGCAGGCTGATCTTCGTGACGCTGCGGGACGAGACCGCCGACCTGCAGGTCATGCTGACCGCCGACGCGCTCGGCGCGGAGTCGCTCAAGCAGTGGAAGGCGCTGGTCGACCTCGGCGACCAGGTCGGCGTCCGCGGCGAGGTCGTCACGTCCCGGCGCGGCGAGCTGTCGGTGCTCGCGTCCTGCTGGCAGCTGACCGCCAAGTGCCTGCGGCCGCTGCCGAACAAGCGGACCGGCCTGTCCGACCCGGAGGCCCGCGTCCGGCAGCGCTACGTCGACTTCATCGTCAACGACGAGGCGCGGCGGATGCTGCGGATGCGCGGCGACGCGATCGCCGCCGTCCGCGACCGGCTCCGCGCCGGCGGGTTCCTCGAGGTCGAGACGCCGATGCTGCAGCCCGTCCACGGCGGCGCGACCGCCCGCCCGTTCACCACCCGCATCAACGCCTACAACATGCAGCTGTACCTGCGGATCGCCCCGGAGCTGTACCTCAAGCGGCTGCTCGTCGGCGGCGTCGGGCGGGTCTTCGAGCTGAACCGCAACTTCCGCAACGAGGGCGTGTCGCAGAAGCACAACCCCGAGTTCACGATGCTGGAGGCGTACGAGCCGTACGGCGACTACGACACGATGGCCGAGCTGACCCGCTCCCTCGTCGTGGACGCCGCGAACGCCGCGCTCGGCACCACCGTCGTCGTCCGCGACGGCGTCGAGTACGACCTGGCCGAGCCGTGGCACGAGATCACCGTGTACGAGTCGCTGTCCAAGGCGCTCGGCGAGGAGGTCACGCCGGACACGCCGGTGCCGGCGGTGCAGGCGCACGCCGAGCGGATCGGGCTGAACTTCGACCCGGCCTGGGGGCAGGGGAAGATCGTCCAGGAGCTGTTCGAGGCGCTGGTCGAGGAGCAGCTCACCGTGCCGACGTTCGTCCGCGACTACCCGGCCGAGACCTCCCCGCTGACCCGCCCGCACCGCGACGACCCGCGGCTCGCGGAGAAGTGGGACCTGATCGTCTTCGGCATGGAGCTCGGCACCGCCTACTCCGAGCTGATCGACCCGATCCTGCAGCGGCAGCGGCTCACCGAGCAGTCCCTGCAGGCCGCCGGCGGCGACCCCGAGGCGATGGAGCTGGACGAGGACTTCCTGCGCGCCCTGGAGTACGCGATGCCCCCGGCGGGCGGCATGGGCATGGGCATCGACCGGCTGCTGATCACCCTCACCGGCCGCAGCATCCGCGAGACGATCCCGTTCCCGCTGGTCCGGCCCGGCTACTGACCTTCTGCCGGCTACCGGCCTTCTAGAGGCCGCCGGCCTTCTAGAGGACGCGGGGGCCGGGCCGCAGGCCCTGCTCGGCGAGCCAGCGGCGCGCCCGTCCCCGGCGCTCCTCCTCCGGTGCGCCCGCCGGCGCGCCCGGCGGGATGGGGAGGTGGCGGCCCTCGTCGTCGGACGGTTCGCCGGGTGCGAGGACGTCGCCGCGGTCCAGGTCGAGCAGCCAGAGGCCGTCCGCCGGGGCGGCCTCCAGCGCCTCCGCGACCGCGCCCAGGTCGGCGGGCAGCACCTCCAGGCCGGACGGACGGCCGTCGAGGGCGGCGGCGAGTTCGGCCGCCAGCTCGGCGTCACCGGGCAGGCCGCGGGCGTCCAGCTCCTCGCGGCACGCGCGGGCCGCCGCGTCGGCGCCGTCGAGGGACTCGGCGAGCGCCGCGACCAGCACGTCCCCCGCGTACTGCAGCACCGGGCCGAGCGGGCGCCCGGCCAGCAGCGCCAGCCCCGCGCGGGCGTCGCCGCGCGCCACCGCCGCCCGGAGCCCCGCCAGCGCGTCCTCGTCCCACCCCGTCACAGGGACCTTTGTACAGACAACCCACGACCGAATACGGCGAGTGGCGGAAAATCCCACTTCAGCGCCGCGCGGCGAGCCCGTCCATCACCAGTTCCAGCAGGTGGTCGCGGCGCGCGGCGAGGGACGGCGCCGTGTCGGCGATCGACCCGACGGCGCCCAGCAGCGCGAACACGTCGGTCTCGTCCACGTCCGGGCGGACGTCCCCGGACTCCTGCGCGCGCCGGAGCAGGTCCGCGCCCGCCGCCCGCATGCGCCCGCACGAGGCGTGCAGCGCGGTGGTGTCGTCCTCGATCGTGGCGACCAGGGACGCGGCGAGGCCGCGGTAGACGGCGAGGCCGGTGGCGAACTCGCGCAGCCAGGCGGCCAGCGCCTCCCCGGGCGGGTGCGCGCCGCGCAGCGCGGCGGCGCGCTCCGCGAGCCGGTCGAACCGCCCGCCGAGCAGCGCTTCGAGGAGCTCCTCGCGGGTCGCGAAGTGCCGGTAGAGCGTGCCCATCCCGACCTCGGCGCGGCGCGCGATGTCGCGCAGCGACGCCTGGGTCCCCTGCTCGGCCACGACCTCGGCGGCCACGTCCAGGATGCGCTCCCGGTTCCGCTGGGCGTCGGCCCGCAGCGCACGCGTCATGTGCGGCATCCTAGTGGGCGTTGACAATCGGAGCACTGCTCCGGTTACTATTCCGGAGCACTGCTCCACTTTACTTCCGGAGGTTCACCGTGAAGGCCATCCGCGCGCACGGACCCGGCGACCCCGGCGTCCTCGTCCTGGACGAGGTCCCCGTCCCCGAGCCCGGCCCCGGCGACGTCCTCATCCGCGTCCACGCCGCCTGCCTCAACCCGCCCGACTGGTACGCCCGCCGCGACTTCGCGATGTTCCCCGACGACCTCTTCCCCGCCGGGGGCCGCCCGCGCGTCCGGTTCCCCTGGACGCCCGGCTCCGACGCGTCCGGCGTCGTCGCCGCCGTCGGCCCCGGCGTCACCGGGTTCGCGGTCGGCGACGAGGTCTTCGGACTCATCCGCTTCCCCAGCGTGGACGACGGCGGACGCGCCTACGCCGAGTACACCACCGCGCCCGCCGCGCACCTCGCCCGCAAGCCCCCGTCCGTCGACCACATCCAGGCCGCCGCCGTCCCCATGGCCGGGCTGACCGCCTACCAGTACCTCTTCGACCACGTCCGGCTGCCCGCCGGGCAGAAGGTCCTCGTCAACGGCGCCGCCGGCGGGGTCGGCCACTTCGCCCTCCAGCTCGCCAAGACCCGCGGCGCCCACGTCATCGCCGTCGCCTCGTCCCGGCACGAGGAGTTCCTCCGCGACCTCGGCGCCGACGAGTACGTCGACTACACCGCCACCGCCGCCGAGGAAACCGTCCGCGACGCCGACCTCGTCATCGACACCGTCGGCGGCCCGGACGCCCACCGCTTCCTCGCGACCGTCAGGGACGGCGGGACGATCAGCCCCGTGTTCCACGGCGACTACCACCGCGAGGAGGCCGCCCGCCGCGGCATCGGGTTCCGCGGCGGCCAGGTCCACTCCGACGGCGCGCAGATGGCCGAGCTCGCCGCCCTCCTCGCCGACGGCTCGCTCCGCGCGGGCATCGACTCCGTCTACGACCTGGCCGACGCCGCGAAGGCGCACGAGCGCGGCGAACGCGGCCACATCCAGGGAAAGATCGTCCTGTCGGTGGCCTGACCCCCCGGTTACGCTCGCCCGATGGAGATCATCGAGGGCGCCGGCGCCTGGACCACGTCCGGCGCCGGCGACTGGGCCGAGCACCTGCGCACCCCGGACCTGTCCGTCGGAACGTACTGCATCCCCGCCGGCGGCACCGACGGGCAGAGCCCCCATACCGAGGACGAGATCTACGTCGTCACCGCCGGCCGCGCCAGGATCGTCACCCCGGACGCCACCGCCGACGTCGGACCCGGCACGGTCGTCTTCGTCCCGGCGGGCGAGGAGCATCGCTTCACCGACGTCACCGAGGACCTCGCGCTCCTCGTGGTGTTCGGCCCCGCGTACGGCTCCCGCGCCCGCTGACCGGCCCGCGCCGCTACCCGGCCGACTCCTCCCGGTAGGCCTCCACCGCGTACCGCAGCCGCGCGCCGACCAGCAGCGCCTCGTCCTCCGGGCAGGCCAGCAGCCGGCTCACCAGATCGACGAGCTGGTCGTCGCTGAGGTCGGGCTCGTGCTCGGCGACCCGCGCGACGATCTCGATCAGCTCGGGGCGCTTGTACGTCGCGATCGACCGCCCCCGCCGGATCCGCGGCGACTTCCCCTTCCCGCGCGGACGCTCCGCCCCGGGCGGCGAAGGATGCGCGCCGCCGTCCGGGCGCGGCCCCGGCACCCCCTCTGCAGGGACGTCGGGCCGCCGCGCTTGCGCAGGCGGCGCCGCCTGCTCAGCCTTGCGCTCGCCCGGCGCACGCTCCAGCGGCGTCCAATGCGGATCGTCGCCGCGTCCTGCACCACGCTCAGGGAGGCGCTGCTCGGGCGGGCGCGCGCCTGTCGCCGGGATGCGGCGCGGGTCGTTGCTCGGGCGCTCACCCGGCGCACGCTCCTGCCGGACGTCAGGACGCCTTTCGGCGGCAGGCGGCCCTGGCTGCTCGGGCAAGCGGCCGCTGGGCGCACGGTCCACCCGCGTCTGAAGCGGATCGTCGCCGCGACCCGGACCAGCCGTCCCGCCCTCCTCGGGGGTGGGGCGGGCGTGGCGGGCGGGCGGCGGAGGGGCCGCGGGGACGCTGGGGGCGTCGGCCTTGGGACGGGCGTGGCGGCCGGGGTGCTGCTCCGGCTCGGGAGGGGGCGCCAGAAGGCCGAACAGGGACGCGGTGGGGGTGACGATGTCGTGGAGGGACGCGGGCAGCGGGGTCGCGGGCGGCGGGCCCTCCGGCGCGGGCAGGCCGGGCCCGGCCGGGCCGACGAGGATGGTGCGGGGCGCGAACCAGAGCAGGAAGAGCGCCTCGGCGCCCGCGTCCTGCTCGCCGTCCACGATGACGGCGTCGAAGGCGTCCGGGCGGGGCGGGACCACGTCGGGGATGCGCCACAGCGGGACGAGCCACGCGGGGACGGTGTCGAGCGGCGAGGCGGACGCCGGGGGCAGGGCCGCGCGGACGGCCGTCCAGGCGCGGGCGGAGGCGAGCGCGGCGCTGGAGGTGCGGAGGCGCTCCTCGGCGGCGTTCAGGGACGCGCGGAGGCGCTGCTCCGTCGGGGAGAGGGCGGTCTCGGCGAGGCGGCCGGACGCGCGGGCCCACGCCCAGGCGTCGTCCCAGTGGCGGGTGCGGTCGTGCCAGGCCTCGTCGCCGTCGGTGGCGAGGAGCAGGTGGGCGAGGTCGGGGTGGACGGCGCGGACGCGGTCGAGGAGCTCCTCGCAGCGCAGCTGGAGGGCGCGCTCGTGGCGGGCCTCGGCGAGGGCGCCGAGGCAGCGGCCGTAGGCGTCGGCGTCGCGGGCGTCGATGGCGGCGCGGGCGGCGGTGAGCTCGGGCGGCGCGCCGGGCCCCGCGGGGCCGATGGAGTCGCGGAGCGCGTCGAGATCGGCGGCGGCGCGGTTGACGCCGAGGCCCTCGAGGGCGCTCTCCAGCGCGGCGACGTAGCCGTGCCATTGCAGCGGATGGCCGAGCTGGACGGCGATGCCGGCGCGGTCGAGGAGGTCCTGGGTCTCGTCGACGTACGGGACGGCCTGGTGGACGCGGTCGAGCCGGGCGTGCGCGCGGACGAACCGGGCGACGCGGTCGGCGGGCGGGAGGTCGGCGGGGAAGGAGATGCCGGCGGCCTCCCAGACGTACTGCAGCTCCTGGCAGGTCATCCGGATCATGAGGTCGGTGAAGACCGCTTCGAGGGCCTCGGCGGTGGCGGGCGGCTCGCCGTCGACGGTGATGCCGGCGAGGAGCGCGTCGGCCTGCTTCTGCGCGGCGGACCGCAGCGGCCCGCGCTTGAGGGTGCCGCCGTCGGCGAGGTGGTTGCGCAGGTCCTGGGCGGCGGACGCGAGGCGGCGCAGGTGCAGCTCGCCGGGCGGGAGGCGGACCTGGTGGGCGCCCAGGCTCTCCAGGGCGCGCTCGGCCCAGGCGGCGCGGGCGCCCATCTCGGCGACCCGGGCCCAGACGAGCGGGCGGCGGCGGGCGAGGGCGTCGGCGAACGCGCGGACGGCGAGGTCGGCGGGGTTCCAGCCGCCGGGGTGGCCGGCGAGGCCGAGGTCGCGCAGCGCGGCGCCGACGTTGGACGCGGCGCCGTCGAGGCGGGCGAGGAGGGTGACGTCGTGGGCGCGCAGGCGGCGCGACAGGTCGGTCTCGGACCGCTGGACGCGGTCGGCGGCGGCGGCCTCCGCCTCGATGAGGGTGCGGACGTAGGGGGCGCTGGGGAGGGTGCCGGGGTCGACGTCGCGCTGGGCGGTGCGGGCCTTGCGCTCGGGGGTCTCGCCGGCGAGGAGCGCGGCGAGTTCGGCGGCCTCGGCGGCGGAGATCGGCGGGGTCGGCGGGAGGTCGGGGGCGACGGGCATCCAGGACAGGCCGGGCGCCTCGGCGCGGAGCCGCTCGGCGAGTTCCCCGCGCGCGCCCCGGTAGCCGGATCCGAGGTCGGCGACGGATCCGCTGCGCAGGTGCTCGGTCAGTTCGGCGACGTCCTGCTCGGCCTGCGCCTGCTTCTCGGCGAGGTCGGTGATGTCGGGGACGGGTGCGGCGGCGCGCGCGCGGACGGCGTCGGCGGCCTCCGCGGCGGTGGCGGGGTCGGCGACGGTGAGGGCGGCGAGGTCGGCGGGCAGAGCGGCGCGCAGCGCGGCGGACGCGGACGCGCCGGACGTGGCGACGAGGACCCGGTGGCCGCGCACCAGCAGCCCGGTGAGCAGGTCGGGGACGGTCTGCGGGGTGCGTTCGGGCACGTGCATGACCTGGGGGCGGCGGGCGGGGTCGACGAACCGGGCGAGCCCGTCGGGGACGCCGCCGGACAGCAGGCCGATCAGCCGGGTGCAGTAGTCGGCGGCGGCCTCCCGGCCGGGTGGCCGGACGACGAGGGCGGGCGCGAGCCGGAGCCGCGGGACGGGCGTGGGGCTGCCCTCGGCGGCCCAGTCCTCCCGGTAGTCGACGGTGCCGCTGATCGCGGTCGCGCACCATTTGCGCAGCACGTCGCCGACGGAGGCGGTGAGCCCGAACCCCTGCCCGGCCTGGACGGCGTCGGACACCCAGTCGGCGGGCCGGAACCCGGGCGTGCCCGCGAGGAGCTCGCGGTCGCGCAGCGCGGTGCGCCCGGCGAGGACGACGTCGATGCGCTCGGTGCGCTCGTCCAGCGCGATCCGGACGGGGGTGCCGAGGAGGTGGTCGTGGACGGGCGGCGCGCCGGGCGGGCGCCAGGCGAACAGGCCGGTGGCGAGGACGACGTCGTGGTCGGCGAGGTCGCGCAGGATCCGGTACCAGTGCCGCAGGCCGAGCCAGCCGTCGAACTCCTCCAGCACCGCGGGCGGCGTCAGCGGGATGACGGGGACGCTGAACAGCACGTCGCCGGGACCGGCGTCGGCTTCGACGTAGACGTCGCCGGGCAGGTCGGCGAGCCAGTGGACCTGCTCGTGCTCGGCGAGGTCCCGGGACGGCCGCCGCCGGGACCGCGCGAGGTCGCGCAGGTGGCCGAGCAGGCGCGCGGCGCGTTCGGCGGCCTGCGCTGCGTCCAGCGCGGGACCGGCGTCCGCGGTCCCGGCGTCCGCCGCGCCCCCGGCCGCCGCCGCGTCCCGCCGGACGCCCGCCGCCTCCCGGCCGGCGTCGCCCGCCGCCCGTCCCGGACCCTGCTCCGGCACCGCGGCTCCTTCCCCGGGGCCGCGGTGCCGCCCGCTCGCGGTGCCGCCGCCCCTGTGATGCTGTGCACCGATCTAACACCCAAGGGCGGGCCCGGTCGAGCGATTCCGATGATCTTGATCAGTGCGCGCTGACTATAGTGGGCGCGCGCGACGTGGTGGTCCTCGTCCGGCAGCATCACCCACAGCACCAGGTAGACCACGAACTGCGGGCCCGGCAGCAGGCAGGACAGCAGGGCGAGCAGCCGGACGGTCCACGGCGCCATGCCGAACCGCTGCGCCAGCCCGGCGCAGACGCCGCCGATGACCCGGCCGTGACGCGGACGATAAAGGCCGTTCATGATTCCTTCTTCCCCGATACCCTCGGTGAACGCCGGGCCTCGGCGGCCCGGGGGCCGCGGTTCTCGCGGCCACACCGTCCACGCTACGAACCGGGCATCCGGCCCCACATCCCCCTTCCGGCCCCTTCGGACGTCCCCCTCGCGGGCTACGGGACGTCCCCTAGGGGGCGGCGTTGTGCCGGGCGACGAGAGCGGGGAGGCTCTCCAGGTCGTCCAGGACGAACAGGCACTCGGCGAGCGTCTCGTCGTCCTGCTGGATGTGGCCCCACGGGCCGCGCCGCAGGAACGCGGCCTTCATCCCGAACGCGACGGCGGGCCGCATGTCGTTGTCGATGCGGTCCCCCACGTACAGGACGCGGTCCGGCAGCACGTCGGCGATCTGCGCGCAGCGCTCGAAGAACTCCGCCGCCGGCTTCTGGACGCCCCACACGTCGGAGATGCCGATGACGTCGGCGTCCAGCCCGAGCGCCTCCATCTGCTCGGCGGCCTGCACCGGCTGGTTCCCGGCGATGCCGACGTAGAGGCCCTGGTCGCGCAGCGCCGTCAGGCAGGCCCGCGCGTCCGGGTACAGGTCGTCCGCACCGAAACCGTTGGGGACGCCCGCCTCCTCGCGGCGCTTCTGCTCCGCCTCCAGGTCGAAGTCCGGCCGGAAGTACCGGAACAGGTCCATGTGGGTGCCGCCGGCGGCGAGGATCGCGCCGAGCTTGGTGAGGAACGTGTGCCGGGGGACGCCGAGCCAGTCGGCCCAGCGCCCGTAGATCTCGCCCTCGTTGATCAGCGTCTCGCCGATGTCGAAGAAGACCGCCTGGACGGCCCGGGGGGACGGGGGGTTCGCGGGACGGGTCACGGGCGGGCCAGGTCCACGGTGGTGCCGGGCGCGACGCGGCGGAACTCCCGGCCGAGCTCCTCGCCCGCGCCGGTCAGAACGCGTTCCATCACCGAGAGGCCGACGTCGTTGAGCAGCCCGTCGTGGATGGCGAAGGCGCGCTCGGGGCGGACGGCGCGGGCGTACTCGTACAGGTCGACGGCCCGCATCCAGGGCGCGTTGCCCGGCAGGCACAGGGTCGGGACGGGCTCACCGGGGACGGTGAGCGCGTCGCCGGGGTGGAACACCTCGCCGTCCACCAGGAAGCCGACGTTCGGGACCGGCGGCAGGTCCGGGTGCATGATCTCGTGGTCCTCGCCGTAGACGTGGACGTCGAACCCGGCGACGGTGACGGCGTCCTCGTGGCCGACCTGGTGGACGCGCCCGCCGAGGTCGGCGAGGTTCTCCGCGACGACGCGGGACGTCCAGACCTCCAGCGCGGGGTCGGCGGCCATGGCCGCGCGCAGGCCGTCGGCGTCGAAGTGGTCGAAGTGCTCGTGGGTGATCAGGACGGCCTGGGCGCCGGCGTACGGGTCGGCGTCCCCGGTGAGGCCGCCGGGGTCGATGACGAGGGTGCGGTCGTCCTCGGTGAGCCGGACGCACGCGTGGCCGAGCTTGGTGAGACGCATTGATCCAGTTTTCCACGCAGGTCCGGCGAGCGGACCGGTGCCTCCCGAGGGGGGAACGCCCCTCGCGCGCCCCCGGCCGGCTACATCGGGAACATTGACCGGTCTTGTCCCCGCTGATACAACACGGTGAACGCCACTAGAACGCGTTCTAGTTCGGGCGTCACCGGACCGAGGAGGCGGCGCATGCCCGTTCCCGACCAACGCGATCCCGAGGTCACCCGGACCGCCCTGGCGGACTGGCTCGGCGAGCGGCTGCCCGGCGCGGCGCTCCCGCACCTGGAGACGCCGCAGACCAGCGGCTTCTCCAGCGAGACGCTGATGTTCGACGCCGAGTGGACCGAGGACGGCGCGCGCAGGCGCGAGCCGTACGTGGCGCGGGTCGCGCCCGCGAACTACCAGATCTTCCCCGAACCGCGGTTCGAGGAGCAGTACCGGCTGATGCGGATCCTCGACGAGCGCACCGACATCCCGGTGCCGCCGATCCGCTGGTACGAGCCGTCCGACGGCGTGCTCGGCGCGCCGTTCTTCGTGATGGGACGGATCGACGGCCAGGTCCCGACGGACATGCCGCCGTACCACATGGACGGCTGGGTGACCGAGGTCGCGCCGGACGAGCGCGCCGCGATGTGGTGGTCCACGCTGGAGATCATCGCGCGCCTGCACCGGCTGGACGTGCAGGAACTCGGCCTCGGCTTCCTCGACATGCCCGCGTGGGGCGCGCCGGGCCTGGAGCAGCGGCTCAATTACTACGAGCACTACCTGCACTGGGCGTACAAGGGCCCGCAAGAGACGGCGCTGAAGGCCCTGGAATGGCTGAAGGCGAACCGTCCCGACGAGCCGGACCCGCCGGTCGCGCTGTGGGGCGACGCCCGCATCGGCAACGTGATCTTCCAGTCGGGCGTGCCGGCGGCGGTGCTGGACTGGGAGACGGCGATGCTCGGCGCGCCGGAGGAGGACCTCGCCTGGTTCATGTTCCTGGACCGGCACCACTCCGAGGGCGTCGGCGCGGCCCGGCTGGACGGCTTCCCGTCCTACGCCGACACGATCGCCCGCTACGAGGAGCTGCTCGGGCGTCCGGTGCGGGACATGCCGTACTACGAGATCCTCTCCGGCTTCAAATTCTCGGTGATCATGGCGCGGATCGGCCAGGCGATGATCGACTTCGGCTGGATCGACGAGGACTCCGACTTCCCCTACAACAACAACTGCACGCAGCTGCTCGCACGCATCCTCGGAGGCGACGCGTGACCGTTCCTACACAGTGTCCGGGAGCGGGCTTCGTGCCCGTCTTCCGGAACTGCGCGCGTCCCGAACGGTGTTGGACGCGCTGGTCTCCCGCTTTCTCATTGCCCGCGTCCGGGGACATGCATCGTGTGCAGGCTCCGTGACGGGGTGGCGGGATCTCTCGCGCCGCCGGTCACCGCGGTCGGCCTGGACGGTCCGATACCCGGCATCATCGCTCTGGTGATGGCGGGGCGGTGCCGTCCGTCGCCGGACCGGGTGCCCGAGGGCGCGTCGCCCGACGGCGATGCTCGCCGCATCGTGCCGGGAGACCTTGCGGTGCGGGGTGCCCATCGGCTCGCGCCAGTGCTGCACACCCCACTTGGTGGTGTATGCGGGATCCACGGCCACGATGGCCAGGCCGACCTCGGCTGCCATCGCCGCCAACCGGGCCTTCAGCTTCCCGGTCGGCATCCCGGAGACCAACTGCCGGAACCGCGCGCGTCGGCCGTACTTCTCCCGCGTTCTCTCCGCCGTGAAGTCCAGGTCTTCGATGCCGATCGCGGCGACCCCGCAAGAGGCGGCCCAGTGCAGCAGGCGGGTGATGGCATGCCGGACCTGCGCATCCCGATGTGGCGCCGCCCCGGACAGGTCGTAGTCGAAGCGGCGCGGCCGGCCGACCGGATTGCCGTGGCGGTCCAGGCGCCAGGCGGCGAAGTGATCGGCATTGGTGTCGACCCCGACGATGCCGCGCGCGCGTGCCGTCTCCAGCGGGATCCCGGAGACGGCGGCGCGCCGCCAGGACGCGGTCAGATACCAGCGGCCGCGCCCGATGTCCAGGTGGATGCGATAGGCGACCGCCCGGTTTCCCTCGACGCGGTCGGCCCACTCGGCACCCCGGTGCTGGAAAGCAACGCGGGCCGTCAGCACGTACCTGCTGTGCGGCGCGTTAGCCAGATGCGCGAGCGGGCCCGGGAGCCGAATCGACACCTCCCCGGCGGGAGTGACGCGGATGGTCTCGTTGCCGTACCGCTTGCCCGACTCACCATCGGCCTGCAGGAACCACCGCGAGGCCTGCCATCGCTGCCGCCACTCGTCTTCGGTGAGCCCGGCCTTATCCAGATGATGACGGCTTGTCAGCAGCTTCCGGCCGCCCCGCACCACGCGCACGATCCCAGCGTCCCAGTCCGCCCGTGCGGCGACGAGCCGTTCCCTCATGAGGGCCAGGCGGCGCGACTTGGCGAACCATTCGCGCCGGGTGCGATAGCCCCCAGGCGACCCCTCGCTGCCCTTCGCGCCGATCGGCAGGGACAGCCGGTGCTCCAGCGTCCGCATTCCGGCTTCCAGAGACCGCAGGTGTGCCAGGTGGCCCCGCCGCGCCAGCGCCCACTGATCATTCGTGGCCTTGGTGATCGAACCGGCCCACCGCGCCGACGACCCGGCCGTCAATTTCCGCTTACGTGCCGCCCAACCATCGGGGCCGTGCTCGAGACCGTCAGCACAGCGGGCCTTCAAATCCCGGGCGCACAGCGACCCCAGATGCGCACCGACCAATCGCAGCACCCGCTCATCCTGTTCGGTCAGGCCTTTGAGACGGTCACGCACTGCCACTCCCGACGGGCCCGCCGCGACGAACGGCGGGCTGAAAGAGCCCACCCGGCTCCCCGCGCCTCCGCCGGACGACACCCCACCTTCGGCGACAGACTGCGACATGAGATGTACTTTAAGTCACGTCCTTCGAACATGCAATCGACATGCTTCACAGGCCGCGCACCCCAGCCGGACATCCGGACATCGTTGGACCACCCCCCGCGCGAGCGCGGTCTCGAAACACGCCAGCTCATCACGATGGACACCTCTGGACACTCATGAACATCCCCACGCAAGCAGCCCCCCTCTCCCCGCTCGACGACTACCCGATCCACCAGGCGCCCGAGGTGATGCGGCACGTCACGACGTCGGACCGCAACTTCTACGACCGCTACTACTTCAATGTCCACGGCTGCTCGGACGAGCTGATGATGCTCATCGGCGTCGGCCAGTACCCGAACCTCGGGGTGATGGACGCGTTCGCGGTCGTGCGGCGGGGCCCGCTGCACAAGGTGGTGCGGGCGTCGCGGGAACTCGGGAACGACCGGATGGACACGACCGTCGGGCCGTTCCGCGTCGAGGTGATCGAGGGGCTGAAGCGGCTGCGGGTCGTGCTGGACGAGACCGAGCACGGCCTGTCGTTCGACCTGACCTGGGACGGCGCGATCCCCGCGACGCTGGAGCCGCCGCATTACCTGCGCTGGCAGGAACGGGTCGTGTTCGACTCGCGGCGCCTCGCGCAGACGGGCCGCTGGACGGGCACGATCACCGTCGAGGGCGAGACCATCGACGTCACGCCGGACCGCTGGTGGGGTTCGCGCGACCGCTCCTGGGGCATCCGGCCCGTCGGCGAACCGGAACCGCCCGGCATCCAGGTGAAGAACGCCGGGACGTTCTACTGGCTGTACGCGCCGATGCAGTTCGAGGACCACTCGATCCTCTGCATCCTCCAGGAGGACGAGAAGGGCCGGCGGCTGCTGGAGGAGGCCGTGCGCGTCTGGCCGGACGGCCGCGAGCCCGAGTACCTGGGCCATCCCGAATACCGTCCGGAATACGCGGAGGGCACGCGGGACGTGGTGACGGCGACGCTGCGGTTCGCTCCGCCGGCCGGGAAACCGTTCGAGATCCGCGCGACGCCGATCCTGCCCGTCCACCTGATGGTCGGCACGGGGTACGGGCTGGAGCCCGACTGGAAGCACGGCATGTACCAGGGGCCGGACCTCAAGGTGCAGGGCGTCACCTACGACACCCGCAAGCCGGACGACGCCGCCCGCATGTGGGGCATGGTCGACGCCGTCGGGCGCTACGAGTACCTGGACGGCGCCGAGCCCGGCGACGCGGCGACCGGCCACGGGCTGTTCGAGTACTGGGCGCTCGGCCCGCACCCGTCCTTCCCGGAGAACGGCTGAGCGCGGGCCGCTTCGCGGGACGGGTTCTGCAAGACTTGCGACCGTGACGACGCCGCCATCGCAAGACCCGGAGGACGACGAGCGCCGGGCGCGGCGGAGGGAGCTGGACCGGCAGGTGCGCGACCGCTACGGAACCTGGCGCGACCAGCCGCGCGGGCTGGCCTGCGCGGTGATCGCGGCCTTCCTGGTGCTGACGACCGCGGCGTTCGTCTTCGCCGTGGTCGCCGTGGTGGCGGCCGTCCGCTGAGACGACGAAACCGGGGCGCCGATCGGGTGGATCGGCGCCCCGGCCCCTCGTCTCGGGCCCGCCCGGGGGCGGGCGGTCACGTCACATCGCGGTTCCCTCGGCGATGGTGAAGGCCACGTCGCCCTGCGGGTCGACCTGGGCGTCGAGGGTCTTGTCGTCCAACAGCTGGGCGACGCTCGGCTCCAGGTAGACCTTCGCGCCCTCCTCCTCGACGACCTGGTCTCCGGCCTCCGGGGCGGGCGCCACCGACAGCCGCAGCGCGTCCGAGCCATCGACTCCGGACTCGATGCGGATGCCGGTCTCCGGCGGAAGCTCCGGGCTGGCGGTCACGGTATTGATGACCTGGACGGCACCGCTGGTCAGCGTGAGCACGATCAGCTCCTCACGTCTCATGGGGTTCGTTTCGGATGGGGGTCTGCCCCACCCTCCCCACTGCGAGGTCCGGTAAACCATCACGGCGGGCGAACTTTGCGACGCGAAGAGTGACGATCCTCTCAGCCGGCGTTGGGCGCGAGGGCCCGCACGGCCTCCGCCGGGGACAGCCCACCGCCCGGCACGATCGCCAGGACGGGGGTGGTGAGCCCGTTGTCGACGTACTCGCGGATCCGCGCCCGGCACGCCGCCGGCGACCCGTGCACGATCAGGTCGTCGACGACCTCGTCCGGGATGACCTCCAGGGCCTTCTTGCGGTCCCCGGCGGCCCACGCCTCGTTCATCGGGCGCAGCGCCTCGCCGCGGCCGAGCCACTGGTGGAACGCCTGGTAGACGGGCACGTTCATGTAGGCGGCGATCATCCAGCGGCCGATGCCGCGGGCCTCCTCGGCGTTGTCGGTCGGGCAGACGAACAGCCGCGCGACCAGCTCGGGGTCGTCGCCGAGCGCACCGCGGACCGTCCGGACGTCCTTGGGTGCGAGCCAGTTGGTGATGGCGCCGTCGGCCTCGCGGGCGGCGAGCCGCAGCATGCCGGGGCGCAGCGCGGCCAGCACGATCGGCGGCGGCGTCGCGGGCGCGTTCTCCAGCTTGAAGCCCTTGACGGAGAAGGTCTCGTAGTCCTCCTTGACCTTCTCGCCGGCGAGCGCCTTGCGCAGGAAGCGGAGGGTGTCGCGGGTCCGCTTGTACGGCTCGGTGAACGGGATGCCGTTCCACCGCTCGACGATCGTGTCGGACGAGGTGCCGATGCCGAGGACGAACCGTCCGGGCGCGAGGTCGGCGAGGGTGGCGGCGTGCGAGGCCAGCAGCGCGGGGCCGCGGGTGTAGACCGGCACGATCGCGGGGCCGAGCCGCAGCGCCGGGTCCCACTGGGACGCCAGGGCGAGCGGGGTGAACGCGTCGGTGCCGTTGGTCTCGGCGGACCAGGCGTCGGTGTAGCCCAGCTCGGACAGGCCCGCGACGATCTCGCGGTGCTCGGCGAGCGGGACGCCGGTCAGCGGAATGGTCAGTCCCCAGCGAGACATGTGCGCCCTCCTCAGGCGATCGAAGGCCGGACGGTGGAGCCGCCGTCGACGACCAGGGTCTGCCCGGTCATCCAGGACGAGGCGTCGCCGGCCAGGAACACCGCGGCGTTGGCGATGTCCTCGGGCTCGCCGATGCGGCCGAGCGGCATGTGCTTGCCGATCTGCTCCTCGTTGTTCTCCCACAGGGCGCGGGCGAGGTGCGTCTTGACCAGGCCGGGGGCGATGCAGTTGACGCGGACCTTCGGCGCCAGCTCGATGGCGAACTGGCGGCTGAGGTGGATCACCGCGGCCTTGGTGGCGTTGTAGTAGCCGATGCCGTGCTCGGTGACCATGCCGCCGACGGAGGCGATGTTGATGATCGCGCCGCCGCGCTCCTGGAGGGACGCGCGCCACGCCAGCTGGGTCCACTGGACGATCGCGAACTGGTTGATCTCGACGGTCTTCGCGGCGGCGGCGGGCTCGATGTCGGCCATCGGGCCGAAGTAGGGGTTGGTTCCGGCGTTGTTGACCAGGACGTCGACGGCGCCGAACTCGGCGACGGCGGCGTCCACGCAGGCGGCGGCCTCGTCGGCGTGGCCGACGTGCGCGGCCTTGGCCAGCACGCCGACGCCGGGGCTGGCAGCGCGGATCTCCTCGGCGACCGCGTCCAGCGACTCCTGCTTGCGGGAGGAGATGACGACGTTGGCGCCCTCGGCGGCGAGGGCGACGGCGATCGCCTTCCCGATGCCCCGGGAGGCCCCGGTGATCAGGGCGGTCTTCCCCTGAAGTCCAGTCCGCATCCGCAACTTCCCTTCTCGGCGGGCCCCGCGCGGGGGCCGGGCCCGGCAACAGAATCAGGCTCGGTCGTCACTGTACCGAAGTGACTGACGAGTCAGTTAGCGGACCCGCGCAGCTCACCGCCCCGCTCCAGCACGAACGCCCGGAACCCCTCCGCCACCGGGGGCCGCGTCCGCTCCGCCGCCCAGACCAGCCCGATCGTCCGCACGCCGCCCGCATCGTCGAGCGCGAGGTGGCGGACGCCCGGGACGTCCTCGCCGGCCGGCGGCGGCGCCACGATCGCGACGCCGAGCCCCGCCGCGACCAGCCCCCGGACCGTCGAGTGCTCCTCCCCCTCGAACGCGACCCGCGGCCGCGCCCCGCACGCCTCGAACAGCTCCTCGGTCAGCGCGCGCAGCCCGGTGCCCTGCCGGAAGGCGACGAACGGCTCGTCCAGCACGTCCCGGACCCGGGCGCTTCGGCGCGCCGCCAGCCGGTGGTCGGCCGGCACGGCGAGCTCCAGCCGCTCGGTGACGAGCGGCCGCCAGGCCAGCGCCGCGCCGCCCGGCGGCGGGCTGGTGATCGCGAGGTCGGCGCGGCCGTCCAGCACCATCGCGGCGAGCCGCTCGGAGTTGTCCTGGCTCAGCCGGAACGTCACGCCGGGATGGTCGCGCCGGTAGCGGCGGATCAGGCCCGGCACGAACGACGGGCCCTGCGTGTGCAGGAACGCCAGCGACACCTCGCCGCGCTCCGGGTCGGCGGCCTGCGCGAGCGCGCGCCGCGCCGCCTCCTCCTCGGCGACGAGCCGCCGCGCGTGCTCGGCGAACACCCGCCCGTACCGGCTCAGCGCGACGCCGCGGCCGACCCGGTCGAACAGCGGGGCGCCGAGCTCGCGTTCCAGGCGGGCGATGGCGCGCGACAGCCCGGGCTGGGAGACGCGCAGCTCGGACGCGGCGTTCGTCACGTGCCCCTGCTCCGCGACCGCCAGGAACCACCGCACACTCTGCAGATCCATACACTCATGATGGATCCGCATTGGTTTCCGCACAAATTGTCATTGGACGCATGAGACCAGGAAGCGGACGCTGGAGTCCATGACCGTCGCCCCGCCCCTGGAGGTCCCCGAACGGCACCGGCTCGGCTCGCCCGGCCTGCGCCGCGTCAACCTCGCCCTGTTCGCGGCCGGGCTCACCACGTTCATGTCGCTGTACTGCACGCAGGCGCTGCTGCCGGAGCTGTCGGCGGACTTCGGCGTCTCCCCCGCCCGGTCGAGCCTGCTCGTCTCGCTCGCCACGGGCGCGGTCGCGATCGCGGTGATCCCGGTCAGCTCGCTGTCCGAGCGGTACGGCCGGACCCGCGTGATGATCGTGTCGTCGGTCGCGTCCGCGCTGGTCGGGCTGCTGATCCCGCTGTGCGGCTCGTTCCCCGCGCTCGCCGCCGTGCGGGCCGTGCAGGGCCTCGCGCTCGCCGGGGTCCCGGCCGTCGCGATGGCCTACCTCGCCGACGAGGTGCACGGCGAGCACCTGGGCAGCGCGATGGGCCGCTACGTCGCGGGCACGGGGATCGGCGGCGTGCTCGGCCGCCTCGTCCCCGGCCTGGTCACCGACGTCGCGGGCTGGCGGTGGGCGCTCGCCGCCACCGGCTTCCTCGCGCTCGCGTTCACGATCGCGTTCTGGCTGCTACTGCCGCCATCGCGGTTCTTCCGGCCGTCCCGCGTCGACTACCGGCCGCTGCTCGCCCACCTGCGCGATCCCGGCCTGCGCCGCCTCTACCTGATCGCGCTGACCGCGATGGCCGGGTTCGTCACCGTCTACAACTTCCTGACGTACCGGCTGCTGGACGCCCCGTTCCACCTGCCGTACGCCGTGGTCAGCCTGATCGCGGTGATGAACGTCGCGGGGTCGGCGGCGTCCGCGCGGGCCGGGATCCTGGCGGACCGGTCCGGACGGCGGAAGGTGCTGGCCGGGTCGCTCGTGCTCGCCGCGTGCGGGCTGTGCCTGACCCTGCCGGCGGTCCTGCCGCTGGTCGGGATCGGGCTGCTGGTCTTCACCGTCGGGTTCTTCGGGACGCACGCCGTCGCCAGCGGCTGGGTCGGGCGGCGGGCGTCGACGGCCCGCGCGCAGGCGTCCGCCCTGTACCTGTTCGCCTACTACCTGGGCAGCAGCATCGGCGGCACCGCCGGCGGCGTCGCCTACGAGCACGGCCACTGGACCGGAACCGCCCTGTACGTCCTGGTCCTGCTCGGTGTCGCGCTGCTCGCCGCCGCCGGGATGAAAAGCGTCCGCTGGGTGGGACACCACCGGTCGTGAGCGTGCGCTTGGTTGTTACCGTACGCGCGTGACGACCACCGCCAAGAAACGCCTTCCGGCCGTCGAGGGCTGGTTCACGACCGAGAGCGGGGACGTGCGGCTGCTCGGCACCCGCTGCTCGTCCTGCGGGACGCCCTACTTCCCGCGCAACGAGCTGGCCTGCCGCAACCCGCACTGCACCGGCCCGAAGGACGGCTCGGAGCTGGCCGAGCACGCGCTGTCCGCGCGCGGCCGGATCTGGTCCTTCGCCGACTCGCGCTACAAGCCGCCGGCCCCGTACGTGTCGCCCGACCCGTTCGTCCCGTACACCGTCGCGGCGGTCGAGCTCGACGCCGAGAAGATGGTCGTGCTCGGGCAGGTGGCCCCCGGCCACACCGTGGACGACCTGGAGGTCGGCATGGAGGTCGAGCTGACCGAGGGCGTCCTGTACGAGGACGACGAGGCCGAGTACACCGTCTGGATGTGGAGGCCGGTCCAGTGAGCCGCGACATCGCCGTCCTCGGCGCGGGCATGCACCCGTGGGGCAAGTGGGGGCGCAACTTCGTCGAGTACGGTCTCGCCGCCGCCCGCGCCGCGCTGGCCGACGCGGGGCTGGCCTGGCCGGACGTCCAGTACGTGGCGGGCGCCGACACCATCCGCAACGGGTACCCCGGGTTCGTCTCGGGCGCGACGTTCGCGCAGGCGCTCGGCTGGAACGGCGCGCGGGTGTCCAGTTGCTACGCGGCGTGCGCGTCCGGCGCGCAGGCCATCGCGTCCGCGCGCGCGCAGATCCTTGCGGGGCTGTGCGACGTGGCGCTGGTCGTCGGCGCGGACGCGGCGCCGAAGGGCTTCTTCAAGCCCGTCGGCGGCGACCGCCCGGACGACCCGGACTGGCTGCGGTTCCGCCTCCTCGGCGCCACCAACCCGATCTACTTCGCGCTGTACGCGCGCCGCCGGATGGCGATCCACGGCGCGACGCTCGACGACTTCGCCGCCGTGAAGGTGAAGAACGCCCGGCACGGGCTCGCCAACCCGAACGCCCGGTACCGCAAGGAGGTGACGCTGGAGGACGTGCGCGAGTCCGCCGTCGTCGCCGACCCTCTGCGGCTGCTGGACATCTGCGCCACCAGCGACGGCGGCGCCGCGCTGGTGCTCACGTCGATGGACTTCGCGCGCAGGCACGGCATCGCGGACCCGGTGCGGCTGTCCGGGCTGTCGACGGTGACGCCGACGTTCCCGAAGACCGTCGTCGACCTGCCCGACTTCGCCACCGACTCGGCGCTCGCGGTGCCCGAGCCGGAGCGCCCGTTCCGGGCCTCGCTCGCGCACGCCGCCTACGAGGAGGCCGGCATCGGCCCGGACGAGCTGTCGCTCGCCGAGGTCTACGACCTGTCCACGGCCCTGGAGCTCGACTGGTACGAGGACATCGGGCTGTGCGAGGTCGGCGGCGCCGAGGAGCTGCTGCGGTCCGGCGCGACGGCGCTCGGCGGCCGGGTCCCGGTGAACCCGAGCGGCGGGCTCGCGAGCTTCGGCGAGGCGATCCCGGCGCAGGCGATCGCGCAGGTCTGCGAGCTGACCTGGCAGCTGCGCGGGCAGGCCGAGGGCCGCCAGGTCGAGGGCGCCCGGGCCGGCATCGCGGTGAACCAGGGCCTCTTCGGGCACGGCTCCGCCATGATCGCCGTCCGCTGAGCCGTGGCGTGCCGCCCTCGTGCCGTACGGGACGAGGGCGGC
>NZ_JBEZJL010000047.1:0-9608 GCF_040651755.1 Actinomadura sp. NPDC048394
GTTGCGCCCGCCCGGCCGTTTCCCCGCTCCGCCAGCGCTCCGCGGCGAAACGGCCTGTCGGTCGTCGGGCGGGCCCGCTGCGCTCGCTGCACTCGCTCCGCGTGCCCGCCCGTGCCGGGGGCCGGGCTTTGTCTTCCGGCCCGGCGTACAACCGACTCTCGCGCGCGTTTTGTGATGAAACTTCGGTAGTCTCGGGTACGTGGCGCTGCCCCGCACCTACGAGAGCCAGAACTGCTCGATCGCCCGCGCGCTGGAGATCGTCGGCGATCGCTGGACGCTGCTGGTCATCCGCAGCGCGTTCGAGGGCGTCCGCCGGTTCGACGACTTCCAGGACGCGCTCGGCGTGGCGCGCAACGTCCTCACCGACCGGCTGACCCGGCTGTGCGACGAGGGGATCATGCGCCGCGTCCCGTACCAGGAGCGGCCCGAGCGGCACGAGTACCGGCTCACCCGCAAGGGCGTCGAGCTGTGGCCGGCGATGATGACCCTGCTGATGTGGGGCGACCGCCACTACGCCCCCGAGGGGCCGCCCGTGATCGTCGGGCATCGGGGCTGCGACGGCACGCTCACGCCCCGCTTCACCTGCGACTCCTGCGGCGCCGCCCTGGGGCCCGGGGACGTCGACCCCCGGCCCGGCCCCGGCGCGTAGCCGGATCCCGGCGAAGAATCAACGCACCGTTCACCGGATTATGGGTTGCTTGACGAAACCCACTGCGGTCCAATGGGTTTCATGAAGCAACTCAATGTGCGCAGCGTCGCCCACATTGCCGCGCCCACACCCGAGGACGTGCGGATCCGGCCGTACGGGGTCACCGACCACGACCGGCTCGTCCGGATGTCCGACCGCCTCTCCGGCAGCAGCCTCTATACCCGGTTCTTCTCCGGCACGCCCCGCATCCCGGACCACTACGTCGCCGCCATGGACCGCCTCGACCACTGGGACCGCGAGGCCCTCGTCGCGCTGGTCGGCGGCGAGATGGTGGGCATCGCGGAGTACGTCCGCGACGTCCGCGAGCCGTCCCGGGCGGAGATCGCGGTGCTGGTCGCCGACCCGTGGCAGCGCTGCGGCCTCGGCAGCCGCCTCGTCGGCCACCTGACGCACCTCGCCGCGCGGCGCGGCGTCACCGAGTTCGGCGCCGACGTCATCCTCACCAACCGGGACGCCCTGCTGTTCATCCGGCGCGGCTGGCCCACCGCCCGCTCGCGCACCGAGGAGGGCGCCGCCCGGTTCCGCCTTCCCCTACCCCCGTCCATGGCCGCAGCGCGGCTCTGAGAGCCGGGCAGGGCACGTCAGGCCTTCTCGGCCCCGGCCAGGAGGCGCCGGCGTTCCGGGGTGTAGTGCCACCAGGGGCGGCCGGGGCCGCCCTCGGCCTGCTCCACGGCGGACATGACGGTGTCGAGCAGGCACGGGTCGAGGCGCTGCCCGTACGCGGCGGACATCCGTTCGTACAGCTCGACCGGGTCGCGGCCCGCGAGTTGCTCGACGCGGGTGATGCCGATGCGCTCGAAGTAGCGGGCCACCGCCCGGCCCACGTTGACCAGGCCGGTGAGATCCGATTCGGCCATGCCGTCCCCCTGCCGTCTTCGCGGTCTTCCTCCAGGTCAGCGTAGGCGGACGCGGCTCGGCGAGGCTTGCAGGTTTCGGACATTCCATATGAACACATGTGTCTGTATGATCGTCCCCGCCTCCCGCCGCCGTCCGAGGGGAACGAGGCCGTCCCATGCCCAGCATGATCACTCGACGAGGCCGCACGGTGGGCGGCGCGCTCGCCGGAACCGTCGCCGCCCTGGCCCTGGCCGCGGCACCGGCGCACGCCGACGACACACCGCCGTACGCGCTGCCGCCGCTCGTCCCGGCGGGCCCGGCCCACGACCAGAACCTCGCCGCCGAGGTGAACTACTGGACGACCGACCGCATCGCGCAGGCCGGCTTCAACGACGACTCCGGCAACGAGAACGGCCAGGGCGCCGACGCCTACGCGCCCACCGGCGGCTGGGACGCCCTCAGCGCGCCCTGGGGTTCAGGCGGCCTGATCTCGCGGACCGCCGGCAAGCTCCTCGTCCACATGCACAACACCAGCAACAGTTCCGACACGCAGTCCGTCTCGTGCTCGGCCAATGTGGTCACCAGCGCTAACCAGAGCGTCATCACGGCCGCCGGCCACTGCTTCCGCGTCGACTCGAACGTCGGCCTGACCGGGACGTACGAGGCGGACAACGCGGTCTTCATCCCCGGCTTCAACGGGGCGGCCCTGGCACGCCACGTACCCGGCGGCACGCCCGGGACCACGCTGCCCGGCCCCGACGTCGCGCCCTACGGCGTCTGGGGCGTCACCCAGGCCTGGGTCACCTACCAGTGGCACGTGCACTCGAACTGGACCCTGGGCGCCGACGTCGGCATGGCCGTGGTCGCCAAGCCCGGCGAATCGCAGCCGATCGGCCAGGTGGTCGGCGCGCAGAACATCGCGTTCGGCGACAGCGGCAACCCGAAGCAGCTGTACCAGTTCGGCTATCCGAGGGACAACATCCGCAACTGGTACTGGGGCAAGAACAACGACGGCACCAACGCGAGCTACGGCGTTCCGGCGGCCCAGCGGCGCGGCTATGACGGACGCACCCTGATGTACGCGCACAGCGGCGCGTCCATCGACGACGCGCAGCTCGGCGACATGGGGCACGACATGCCGTCGGCCATGTCGCCCGGCTCCAGCGGCGGCCCGGTCCTCACCGGCTTCGACCCCGCCACCGGCACCGGCACCCAGATCGCCGTGACCTCGCGCTTCACCAACTCCACAGGGGACGCCCCCTGGTACCTCTGGGTCGCGCCGTCCTGGCAGGTCGGGCCCTGGTCCGTCACGCAGGGGTTCGGCGCGCAGAGCAAGGCCGTCTACGACCTCGCACAAGCCGCGACGCCGTAACGACTAGGACGGTTTGCGGGCGACGCCGCCGTAGAGGCCGACCTTGTCGGGTGGCGGGACCGGGCCCTCGGGACGCCACGCCGTGATGTAGCCGACGCCCGGTTCGACCGGGACGAGACCGTCGAAGAAGCGGGCGACCTCCTCGGCCGGACGGGGCGTCACCTCGGTGCCGGGCGCCTTCCGGGTGTACTCGTCGGCGGCGTCCACGCCCCTCGGGTCGGCCTCCGGGGTGCCGTGCGAGAGGACCAGGTACGAGCCGGGAGCGAGGGCGTCCACCAGTTCGGCGACGACGGCGTGCGGGTCGTCGCCGTCCGGGAGGAAGTGCAGGATCGCCACCAGCAGCAGCGCGACCGGCTCGTCCAGGTCGAGGGTGCGTGCGGCGCGCTCCAGGATCGCGGCGGGATCGCGCAGGTCGGCGTCCACGTAGTCGGTCGCGCCCTCCGGCGTGCTGGTCAGCAGGGCCCGCGCGTGGGCCAGCACCACGGGGTCGTTGTCGACGTAGACGATCCGGGACGACGGCGCGATCCGCTGCGCGACGTCGTGCACGTTGTCTTGGGTCGGCAGGCCCGTCCCGATGTCGAGGAACTGCCGGACGCCCGCCTCGCCCGTCAAGTACTTGACGGCCCGGCCGAGGAACGCGCGGTTCTGCACGGCGACCAGCCGCATGCTCGGCAGGATCCCGACCAGCGCCTCGGCCACCTGCCGGTCGGCCTCGTAGTGGTCCTTGCCGCCGAGAAGGGCGTCGTACACCCGCGCCGGGCTCGGCCGGGACTGGTCCACTCCGTCCGGGACGACCATCCGCCGATCGTAGCCGCGGCCCGGTGACGGCTCCAGGCCCGGCCGGGAACACGGTCGTGACCCGGGTTGATGCGGACCCGGCGCGTCGACCTACGATGACCCGCATGACCCAGAACCTGCTCGGCGGCCCTCCTCCGACGGAACTGCCGGACAACACCGAGGCCCGCGAGGCGCTGGACGGCGGCGTCGACCCGTTCGAGGTCGCCGCGCGCCACCCCGACTACCCGGGCGCCTGGGCCGAACTGGCCGACCGCGCCTTCGCCAAGGGCAGCGTGATCGACTCCTACGCGTTCGCCCGCACCGGCTACCACCGCGGCCTGGACCAGCTGCGCCGGGCCGGGTGGAAGGGCCACGGCCCGATCCCCTGGGAGCACGAGGCCAACCGCGGCTTCCTGCGCGCCCTGCACGCCCTGTCCCGGGCCGCCGCCGCCATCGGCGAGGAGGACGAGGCCGAGCGCTGCCGCGCGTTCCTGCGCGACAGCAGCGCCACCGCCGCGGACGCGCTGTCCGCCTGACCCACGCGTCGCACGCGTACCCGGCCGGTGAGGTGCGGTTTTTTTAACGGCCGGGTACGGGTACGCTTTGATCGCAAGAGGCCCCTTCGCGCTTGCGGCGACCGGGGCCTTCGTCGTGGGAAGGAAAAGTGGCATGCCTGCCATCGTTCTTGTCGGTGCCCAGTGGGGGGATGAGGGCAAGGGCAAGGCAACAGACCTGCTCGGGGGCGACGTCGACTACGTCGTCCGCTACCAGGGCGGCAACAACGCCGGCCACACGGTCGTCATCGGGGACAAGAGCTACGCGCTGCACCTGCTGCCGTCCGGGGTCCTGTCGCCGGACGTCGTGCCGGTGATCGGCAACGGCGTGGTGATCGACCCGGCCGTCCTGCTGCAGGAGATCGACGGGCTGCGGGAGCGCGGGATCGGCTGCGAACGGCTGCTGATCTCGGCGGACGCGCACCTGATCATGCCGCACCACCGGGCCCTCGACAAGGTCACCGAGCGGTACCTCGGCAAGGCGCGGATCGGCACCACCGGCCGCGGCATCGGCCCGGCCTACGCCGACAAGATCAACCGGATGGGCATCCGGGTGCAGGACCTGTTCGACCCGAACATCCTCACCCAGAAGCTCGACCTGTCGCTGCGCGAGAAGAACCAGGTCCTCACCAAGGTCTACAACCGGCGCCGGATCGAGACGGGCCCGATCGTCCAGGAGTACCTGGCGTACGGGGAGCGCATCCGGCCGTTCGTCGCCGACACCACGCTCGTGCTGAACAACGCCCTCGACGACGGCAAGGTCGTGCTGCTGGAGGGCGCGCAGGGCACGCTGCTGGACATCGACCACGGCACCTACCCGTTCGTGACGTCGTCCAGCCCCACGGCGGGCGGGGCGTGCGCGGGCTCCGGCGTCGGCCCCACGAAGATCACCCGCGTGATCGGGATCCTGAAGGCCTACACCACCCGCGTCGGCTCTGGACCGTTCCCCACCGAGCTGCTGGACGAGTGGGGCGAGTACCTGCGCAAGACCGGCGGCGAGTACGGCGTCACCACGGGCCGCGACCGGCGCTGCGGCTGGTTCGACGCGGTGATCGCCCGCTACGCGTCCCGGGTGAACGGCATCACCGACTTTTTCCTCACCAAGCTGGACGTCCTGTCCGGGCTGGAGCGGGTCCCGGTGTGCGTCGCCTACGACGTGGACGGCGAGCGCGTCGACGAGCTGCCCGCCACCCAGACCGACTTCCACCACGCCAAGCCGATCCTGGAGTACCTGGACGGCTGGCAGGAGGACATCACCGGTGCGAAGACCTTCGACGACCTGCCGAAGAACGCGCAGGCGTACGTCCGGGCGCTGGAGGAGATGTCGGGCGCGCAGATCTCCGCGATCGGCGTCGGCCCGGGCCGCGACCAGACCCTCTCCCTGCGTTCCCTGGTGTAACACCTGAACCCCCGTTCCCCCCGCCCTCACCGAGCCTCCACCTGGGGTTCGGTGACGGCCGGTACCGTTCCCCCGGTGATCAGCATCGGGGGGACCGTCGAGCTGCACGGTCATCGGGGGGCGCGCGGGCTGCGCCCCGAGAACACGCTGCCGGGCTTCGCGCACGCCGCCGAGCTGGGCGTGGACGTCATCGAGCTGGACGTCGGCCTGTCCGCGGACGGCGCCGTCGTCCTCGGCCACGACCAGGTGCTGTCCCCGGCGAACCTCGCCGACACGGCGCCCGCCTGGCCGGACGACCCCGCGTTCCCGTACGTCGGCAAGCCGGTCAGGGAGCTGACTCTCGCGCAGCTCAAGACGGTCGACGCGGGCGTCCGGCAGCGCGACGACGCGTTCGCGCGCACGCAGCGCCCGCTGCCCGGCACGCCGATCCCCACGCTGGCGGAGGCGTGCGCGCTCCTCGCGCCGACGCGCGTCGGCCTCGCCGTCGAGCTGAAAACCGATCCCGGCTGGACGGACGAGGAGGTCGAGCTGTTCACCGCCGCCGTCGCCGGCGTCCTCGCCGCCGCCGGGATGACGTCCCGCAGCCGGCTCCTCGCCTTCGACTGGCGCGTCCTCGTCGAGGCCCACCGCAACCACCCGGGCCTCCGCCGCACCGCGCTGATCGAACGCAAGACCCTCGTGCCGGGCACCCGCTGGCTCGCCGGCCTACCCCCGGACGACCCGGTCGCGGCCGCCGCCGCGATCGGCGCGACGGCCCTGTCCCCCGAGCACGCCATCACCACGCCCGGCCTGGTCGAGGACGCCCACGCCCTCGACCTCCCCGTCGCCGTCTGGACGGTCAACACCCAAGAGGACATGACCCGCTTCATCAAATACGGCGTAGACGCCATAGTCACCGACTACCCCGACCGCATGCCCACGGCCGCACGGAGACCCGAACCGTCACGCGAGCGCGTTATCTGAGCGGTGGGGGCGAAGCCGAAGGCGAGCCCCCACCGCGAAGCTCGCGAAGCGAGTTCGCGCTCGCCCAAGCACGGTCAGGGTGCGAGCCGCCAGGCGAGCGCCCTGGGCCGGGCTTGCAATAGTCACAGCCAGCCGTTGCGGCGGAAGCCCCGGTACAGGGTGAGGCAGATGAAGGCGATGGCCCCGACGATCATCGGGTAGCCGAAGTGCCAGTGGGTCTCGGGCATGAAGTCGAAGTTCATCCCGTAGACGCCGGTGATCGCGGTCGGCACCATGAAGATCGCGCCCCAGGCCGAGATCTTGCGCATGTCCTTGTTGTCGGTGACCGTCACCTGCGTCATGTGCGCCTGCAGGATCGGGTTCAGCAGCTCGTCGTAGGCCTCGACCTGCTCGCGGACGCGGGTGAGGTGGTCCTCGACGTCGCGCAGGTACTCCTTGATCTCGGCGGGCACGAAGCGGCGGCCGGACAGGTTGCGCAGCGGCCCGGCGAGCGGCCCGACGGCCCGCTTGAGCTGGATGACCTCGCGCTTGAGCCGGTAGATGCGGCGGGCCTCGTCGGTGCGCTCCGGCGAGAACACGGCCTCCTCGACCTCGTCGATGTCCTCCTGGACGGCGTCGGCGACGCAGACGTAGCCGTCCACGACGCGGTCGGCGACGGCGTGCAGGACGGCGGCGGGGCCCATCGCGAGGCGGGCCGGGTCCTTCTCCAGCTGCCGGCGGACGGGGCCGAGCTCGCCGTGCGTGCCGTGCCGGACCGTCACCACGAAGTCCGGGCCGCAGAAGATCATGATCTCGCCGGTCTCGACGACCTCGGCCTCGTCCGGGCCGGTGGAGACGTAGCCGACCGTCTTCATCACCACGAAGTGGACGTCGTCGTAGCGCTCCAGCTTGGGCCGCTGGTGGGCGTGGATGGCGTCCTCGACGGCGAGCGGGTGCAGGCCGAACACCTCGGCCAGCTCCGTCAGCTCCGTCGCCGACGGCTCGTGCAGCCCGACCCAGACGAAGCCGGCGCTGTCGCCGTCGGGGGTGAGGCGGCCGTCGCGGATCAGGCGGACGGCGTCCTCGACGGTGGCGGTGGACGCGCGGTGGCCGTCGATGTAGGCGGCCCAGTCGATGACGGCGGAATCGCGGGCGCGCCCCTGTACCTGTGCACCGTGGGTTCGCCCGCGGGCCTTGAACAGCGACTTGGTGGCGCGCGCAGGACGGACTCGTGTCATGGCCATGAGGTGCTCCTAACCCGCCGGCCACGCACGCAGGGGCGCGCTCTACCCGTTCTGATCCAGCGGGCCCGAGGGGCGCCGCGTCAGCGTGGGGAGCGCGCGAGAGCGATGGCCGGACGCCAGAGGAAGGCGGACGGATGGACAGTCCTGCCCGGACTGTGAGGGTTCTCCGGCGAACTGCAAGTATCACCAGGACTCATCCCGACCACCTCCTTTCACGCACCTCGACCACGGGGCGTCAAGCCCGTCGCAGCTTACCAGCCGACATTTAAGACGCCGGGCCGTTCGGCGAGGTTCACAAGGGACGCGTGTGACGGCCGCCTCACCCGGGCCCGGCGGCGTCCGCGACACCGGCCGGCACCGTCCATAACGCCTTTCCGCTCGGGCCTTATGCCCGCCTTCCCGCCGTCCACACCGAACCGCCCGGGCCAGTAAGCTCGCGTGACGTGCGAGTACTCGTCCTTGGATCGGGTGGCCGCGAGCATGCGCTCGCCCGCGCCCTGCACCGCGACCCAGCCGTCACCGCCCTCCACTGCGCCCCGGGCAACCCGGGCACGGCCGAGATCGCGGACAACCACCAGCTCGACCCCTGCGACCCGACGGCGGTGACGGAGCTGGCCGCGCGGCTCGGCGCCGAGCTGGTCGTCGTCGGCCCCGAGGCGGTGCTCATGGCGGGCGTCGGCGACGCGGTGCGCCGCGCCGGCATCCCGTGCTTCGGCCCCGACAAGGAGGCCGCGCGGATCGAGGGCTCCAAGGCGTTCGCCAAGGAGATCATGGCGGCGGCGGGGGTGCCGACCGCCGACTCCCGCGTCTGCGAGACCACCATGCAGGTGGAGGAGGCGCTCGACGCGTTCGGGGCGCCGTACGTGGTGAAGGACGACGGGCTCGCCGCGGGCAAGGGCGTCGTCGTCACCCGCGACCGGGACGTCGCCGCCGCGCACGCCGCCGCGTGCGGCCGCGTGGTGATCGAGGAGTACCTCGACGGCCCCGAGGTGTCGCTGTTCGCGCTGTGCGACGGCCAGCACGCCGTCCCGCTGCTGCCCGCGCAGGACTTCAAGCGCGCCTACGACGGCGACGAGGGCCCGAACACCGGCGGGATGGGCGCCTACACGCCGCTGCCGTGGGCTCCGGACGGCCTGGTGGACGAGGTGATGTCCCGGGTCGTCCAGCCCGTCGTGGACGAGCTGAGGCGGCGCGAGACCCCGTACGTCGGGGTGCTGTACGCGGGCCTCGCGATCACGTCCCGGGGCGTGCGGGTGATCGAGTTCAACGCGCGGTTCGGCGACCCGGAGGTCCAGGTCGTCCTGGACCGGCTGGCGACGCCGCTCGGCGTGCTGCTGCAGTCCTGCGCGATCGGCGGCCTCGACCCGGAGACGGCGCTGGAGTGGCGGCCCGGCTCCGCCGTCACGGTCGTCGTGGCGGCCGAGGGGTACCCGGCGGCGCCGGTGAAGGGCGGGGAGATCACCGGCCTGGACGAGGCGGCGGCGGTCGACGGCGCGTACGTGCTGCACGCCGGGACGAAGCTCGGCGCGGAGGGGCGGCTCGTCGCGGGCGGCGGGCGCGTCCTTAACGTCGTCGGCACCGGCCCGGACCTCGCCGCGGCCCGCGCCACCGCCTACGAGGCCGCCGCGAAGGTCGGCCTGCCCGGTTCGCACCACCGCACCGACATCGCCCTCAAAGCCGCCCAAGCCTGACCAATCCAGCCAAACCAGCACACGGGCGGGCCCGCGGAGCGAGTGCAGCGAGCGCAGCGGGCCCGCCCGACGACGGGCAAGGT
>NZ_JBEZJL010000047.1:9617-82185 GCF_040651755.1 Actinomadura sp. NPDC048394
GCGGGGGGGGCTGCGCGGGGTCCGGCGGCGCGGCCGCGGGCGCCCCCGCCCGCTGGTGGGTTTTGTGTTTTCGCGCGGAGCGCCAGCGGAGCGGGAAACACCTTGTCCGTCGCAACGGGGGTTCCAGGGGGTCGCCCCCTGGGCCGGATGGGAGAATCAACGTCGTGATCGAGCGGTACACACTTCCGGAGATGGGGCGCGTCTGGAGCGACGCGCACAAGTACGAGCTGTGGTGCCAGGTCGAGACCCTCGTGGTCGAGGCCCACGCCGAGGCCGGCACGATCCCGCCGGAGGTGGTGGAGCCGGTGCGCAAGGCGCCGCCGCCGACGCCGGAGGCGGTGCACGAGATCGAGGCGGTCACGCAGCACGACGTGATCGCCTTCCTGTCGGCGTGGGCGGACAACACCGAGCCGCGCGAGGCGGCGCGGTACGTCCACTTCGGCATGACCTCGTCCGACCTGCTGGACACGGCGCTGGCGCTGCAGCTCGTCGAGGCGACCGACATCCTGCTGGCGAAGGCGGACACGCTGGTCGCGACGCTGCGCGACCACGCGCTGGCGCACAAGGCGACGCTGCGGGTCGGCCGGACGCACGGCATCCACGGCGAGCCGGACGTGTGGGGCCACCGGGTCGCCGACTTCGCGTTCGCGATGGCCCGGTCCCGGGACCGGCTGCGCCGCGCCCGCGAGGCCGTCGGCGTGATGGCGATCTCCGGCGCGGTCGGGACGTACTCCAACATCGACCCGGCCGTCGAGCTGCACGTGGCGCGCAAGCTCGGGCTGAAGAGCGCGGACGTGTCGACGCAGGTCGTGATGCGCGACGGCATCTCCGAGTGGACGTCCGCGCTGGCGATCATGGCGACGGTGTGCGAGGCGATCGCGCTGGAGGTCCGGCACGGGCAGCGCACCGAGGTCCGCGAGCTGTGGGAGCCGTTCGGCAAGGGCCAGAAGGGCTCGTCGGCGATGCCGCACAAGAAGAACCCGATCATCTCCGAGCGGCTGGCGGGGATGGCGCGGATCGTGCGGGCGCAGATCGTCCCGGTGCTGGAGGGCATCCCGCTGTGGCACGAGCGCGACATCTCGCACTCGTCGACGGAGCGGATCGCGCTGCCGGACGCGTCGATCGCGCTCGACTACATGCTGAACCTGACGAACCGGCTGATGTCCGGGCTCGTCGTGGACGAGGCGCGGATGACGGCGAACCTCGAGTCGACCGGCGGCCTCATCTACACCTCGACGGTGCTGCTGGAGCTGGTCGAGGCGGGGATGTCGCGCGACGACGAGGCGTACCCGCTGGTCCAGAAGGCCGCGATGGAGACATGGGAGACGGGCGTCCCGTT
This sequence comes from Actinomadura sp. NPDC048394, assembly GCF_040651755.1. Classification (NCBI taxonomy): domain Bacteria; kingdom Bacillati; phylum Actinomycetota; class Actinomycetes; order Streptosporangiales; family Thermomonosporaceae; genus Actinomadura; species Actinomadura sp. NPDC048394. The sequence goes on from NZ_JBEZJL010000047.1 coordinate 10,957, forward strand.
CCGCGAGACCCTCCGCAAGCACGCCGCGGAGGCGGGCCTCACACTGGACGAGGCGCGGCTGGACGAGGTGTGCCGGCCGGAGCGGTTCGTGAAGCGCCTCGACACCGTCTTCGACCGCCTCGCCGCGCTGACCTGACCCGCCTTTGGCCCGATCTCCCGGAGCGACCGTGACGGCGACCCTGACCGAGCTGAACGCCTACCCGCTGAAGAGCGGCGGCGGCACCGCGCTGCGCACCGCCGAGCTGACCGCGCGGGGCCTGCCGCACGACCGGGAGTTCATGCTCGTCGCGCCGTCGGGCCGGTTCCTGTCGCAGCGGGACCTCGCCGGGATGGCGCTGCTGCGGCCGTCCTACGACGGCGAGGTCCTCACCGTCGACGCGCCCGGCGCCTCCCGGCTCGTCCACAAGGCGGTGGACGACGGCGAGGTGCTGGACGTGACCGTCCACCGGCACGAGACCCGGGGCGTCGACCAGGGCGACGAGGCCGCCGCCTGGTTCTCGGCGCTGCTGGACGCCGACTGCCGGCTGGTCCGCTTCACCGGGCACCGGCCCACGTCGCGGGGCGGCGGCGAGGTGATGTTCGCCGACGGCTACCCGCTGCTGGTCATCTCCGCCGAGTCCCTCGCCGACCTGAACGCGCGGCTGGACGCGCCGCTGCCGATGAACCGGTTCCGCCCGAGCCTGGTCATCGAGGGGCTCGGCGCCTACGCGGAGGACTCCGTGCGGCTGCTGCGCGTCGGCGGGACCGTCATCGAGATGGTCAAGGCGTGCGCGCGGTGCGTCATCACGACGACCGACCAGGAGACGGGCGAGCGGGGCCGCGAGCCGCTGCGGACGCTGGCGTCCTACCGGACCATCGACCGCGGCATCCGGTTCGGCCAGAACGCCGTCCCGCGCACGCTCGGCACCCTCGCGGTCGGTGACGAGGTGGAGATCCTCGAACGCGTCCGCTGAGGTCAGCCGACGACTTCGCCGGTCTCGTCGCCGAAGCGGTCGCGCATGTGGGTCGGGACGATCTCGACGGTCAGCCCCGGCAGCGACGCGATCGGGGTGCGGCCCGCCACCGGGCGGAGCGCGGCGACGACGTCGTCCAGGCCGTCCGGCGGGATGCTCACGTCGAGGCGGCCGTCCTCGGGCTCAACGACCGCGTAGGCGCCGGCGGGCTGGAACACCATGCGGGTGTCCTCGGTCTGCAGGAGCAGCGTGCGGCCGAACGGCAGCCGGCCCCGCAGCGACTGCGCGATCGCCTCCGCCTGGAGCGCGCCGATCCGCAGGGTCGTGGACGCGCCGTCCAGGTCCCAGTGCGCCGTGGTGACGTACAGGGCGCCGCTGCTCGACCCGTCGCGCGCGATGCCCTCGCGGACGGCGCGGGCCAGCTCCGGGACGGCGAGGAGCGAGCGCCGGTCGATGTCGGTGACGAACAGCGGCAGGTGCGGCTCGACGGCCCGCAGGAACGACGTGGCGTCCCACTGTCGGACCGCCTCGTACTCCTCCGACGCGAGCCCGACGACCTGGAGGAACCGGACGCGGCCGTGCGGCGTGCCGATCTCGCCGAGCTCCGGGTCGGTGACGAACGCGACGGCGCGGATGTCGGAGTCCTCGCGGTCGGCGGCGATCGGGCCGTTGACGTTCATGTGGTGGCCGGGCTCGAACCAGTTGCCCGAGCTGAACACGTACCGGCCGAGGTTCTGCAGCAGGTTCGCCGCCCACACCGGCGGCTCGCTCTCCGCGGGGTCGCGGGCGAGGCGGAAGGTGAACTCGAATCCCCAGCCGGACTCGTCCGGGTCGCCGGACTCCTTGCTGTACAACTCGGACATTCCGTACGAAATGAAATGCCAGTGCGGGACGGGCTCCGTCCGCGCGTAGATGCTGATCCCGTCGAGCGGATCCGGGCCGCCCAGCGCCCACTTGACCAGGGTGCCCAAGTGGTACGGCTCGGCGTCCCCGTAGAGGGGGCGAAGCGCGGCGTCGATGGCGTCCCAGCCGGGCGACTCGTCCATGGATGATCACCCTAGACCCGCCGGCCCGCACCCGTCCGCCGGACGCCTCAGCTCGGATTTTCCTCGGGAATGCGAACCTTTGGGCCGCTCTGGGGGTCTCACCAAGCAGACTGGCGCAAGGGTGGCGCATGCGGACACCCCACCCCCGGGCCGGTGGTTTACTGGGGGCGCGTTGGCGCAGCGGGACCGATCGGCGCGCCCGGCCCCCGTGGTCCCACCTTCATCGGGCAGGCACCTTAACCGCGTTTCAAAGGAGATATGGCGGAATGAGCATGGGCCACGAGGTTCGGTATCGCGTGCGCGGCGGCCGGCAGCTGCACGGCACCGTCTTCGTCCAGGGCGCCAAGAACGCCGTCCTGCCGATGATCGGTGCTTCGCTGATGGCCTCCCGCGGACGCACGGTGCTCCGGAACGTTCCGATCATCGAGGACGTGCGGCGGGCGGTGGAGCTCGCCCGGGCGGTCGGCGCCAAGGCCGAGCTGCACGAGACCGAACGCACCCTCGTGATCGACGCCTCCTCGCTCAGCAGCCCGGTGCTGCCCGCCGAGATCGCCTCCCGCTTCCGCGGCTCGTTCCTGTTCGTGCCGGCGCTGCTGCACCGGCTCGGCGAGGCGGTCATCGAGGGCGTCGGCGGCTGCAATCTCGGCAGCCGCAACCTGGACTTCCACTACAACGGCTTCAAGCGGATGGGCGCCACGGTCACCGAGCACGTGGCCGACAACGGCGACGGCATCATCCACATCAAGGCCGGCGACCTGCGCGGCGGCACGCTGTACTGCGACACGCCGTCGCACACCGGCACCGAGAACCTGATCATGGCGGCCGCGCTGGCGCACGGCACCACGCTGATCAAGAACGCGGCGCTGGAGCCGGAGGTCCTCGACAACATCGCGATCCTGCAGGCGATGGGCGCGAAGATCAGCGGCGGCGGCACCGGCTTCATCACCGTCGAGGGCGTCGACGAGCTGACCGCCGTCGAGCACACCGTCATGCCGGACCGGATCGACGCCGGCGTCTTCGTGATGGCCGCCGCGATCACCGGCGGCGACCTGAACCTCGTCGGCGCCACGCTGGAGCACCTCGGCGTCGCCGCCGACAAGCTCGAGCAGATGGGCGTCGAGTTCCACCAGCAGGGCGCGGTGCTGCAGGTCCGGCGGGAGCGCACGCTCCGCCCGATCAACGTGATCACCGACGAGTACCCGGGCTTCGCCACCGACCTGCAGTCGCCGATCATGGCGCTGTCCTGCCTGGCGGAGGGCCCGTCCTACATCTACGAGCGGATCTTCGACGGCCGGTTCAAGCTGGCCGACGAGCTGCGCAAGATGGGCGCCGACATCGAGGTCGACGGCAACCGCGCCAAGGTCAACGGCCCGCGCGGGCTGCGCGGCGCCGAGGTCGAGGCGCACGACCTGCGCTGCGGCAGCGCGCTGGTGCTCGCGGGCCTGGCCGCCGAGGGCGAGACGACGATCACCTCGGCCTACTACCTGGACCGCGGCCACGCGCACACCGCGGAGCGCCTCTCCCAGCTCGGCGCCGACATCGTCCGCGAGGCCGACTGACCGGCGCCTGGAGCGGAGCTCCAGCGGAGCGGAAGGCGCCGGTCAGTCTGTCTTTGCCGGGGGGCGTGGAGGTCGTCCCCCCACCGGAGACACGACGCAGGTGCGTTTCGGACCGGCCCGGCGGGATGATCCCGCCGGGCCGGTCTGCTGCTGACTGAGTGGTCATTCCGGCGGGGCGAATCGTCCGCATGTGGCCTCGACTCTGACCCAATCGGGAGTGGTTCCTTACCGGGCTTGTCACAGCGCGGCGGGAAACCGGGTGGACCAGTGGTCACCGGGCGGTCACGCAAAGTCGGGCCACCGCGTTCCACCAGCGGGGACGCGCGGCGCCCTGACCAGCGGAGAAAACCGGATGGACCGATCCAGAAGCGGCACTCCGGGACGCGTTGAAAAATCACGGGGACGGCGGTCGCGGGCCCTCCGGACGGATCGCTCGTCTTTCCGGGGCGCCCGACATCGGGTTGATCAAGTTTCGCCCCGCGGGTAAACCAATCGGTCACCGCAGGGGTCTCCTCAGTGCCCGTCAGCGCCGCGAGGAGGCCCTCCCGGGGTTTTCGGGTCTTGTTTTTCAACTTCGGACGTCCGAAGATGCAGGATCAAGACTGACCGATTGGTGACAAATTACTGACCAGGGGGTCGCGTAGGTTACTTTTTCGCCGCACTCTTGATTCGATTTCGCGTCTGGGCGTCACACATCGCCGCCCTGACCCGATCTGCCCACTGAGGAACGAATCGCACGGGAACTGCGGTGCTGGGTCAGAAGGCAGGGGCGACAAGCCATGAGACGACCGTTGGGCGGAGCGTGCGCGAACGCGTGGCCGGGGCCGTGCCCCCGAGAGGATGGACCGGAAGCGAGCGATCATCGATGACGGCGGCACGAACGGGCTCGGTCACGCCTGACCTGACCATCGGCGTGGTGGGCCCCCATGACCTCGTCGAGCGGGTCATGCTGATGGGCCACGGCCCCACGCCGGTGCCGAGCCGGCTGGTGGCCGCCGCCTACCGCGACGAGCAGGAGGCGGCCGACAAGGTCGTCCGGCTGGGCTCGGGGGTGGACGTCTGCCTGTTCGCCAGCCCGGTCCCCTACGACTTCGCGCGCAAGGCCGGCGTGCTGACCATGCCCGCGACCTACGTCCCGCTGAACGGCGCCGCGCTGCAGGGCGCGCTGCTGCGCGCCTCCCTCGACGAGCGCTTCGACCCGTCCCGGGTCAGCATCGACGTGCTCGGCCGCGCCGAGGTCGAGGAGGCCTACGCCGAGATCAGCCTCGGCACCGAGCAGGTCCACCTGCGCGAGGAGGCCGCCGGCCCCGGCACGCTCGCCGCCTTCCACGAGCGGCTGTGGCGACGCGGCGCGACCACCGTCGCGATGACCTGCGTACACGCCACCGCCGAGCGGATGGAGATGGCCGGGGTGCCGACCATCCGGGTCCGCCCGACCGGCGCGTCCATCCGCAGCTCCCTGCAGACCGCCGCGCTCCTCGGCGCCCACCACCGGCTGGAGGAGTCGCAGCTCGTCGTCGTGCTGGTCGACGTCCCGACCCTCCGCGAGACCCCGCGCCGCGTCACCCCGCGCTACTGGCGGGACGAGCTGAAGCTCGCGCTGCACCGCGTCCTGCTGCAGGAGGCGCACCGGATGAACGCGTCGGTGTGGCCGCTGGACGACCACAGCTACCTGGTGATCGCGACGCGCGGTTCCGTCACCGCGTCCACCGAGGGCTTCCGGACGCCGCCGTTCGTCGAGCGGGTCCGCGAGGAGCTCGGCCTCGCGATCGAGGTCGGCATCGGGATGGGACGCACCGCGCACGAGGCGGAGAACCACGCCCGCGCCGCGCTCGCCCGCTCGCAGAGCTCCCAGCGCGCGCAGGGCTTCGCGCTCGACCGGGACGGCCGCGCGCTCGTCCCGGCGCCGCGCACCCCGCCGCGCAGCCAGCCGCAGGCGAAGCCGAAGGGCCTGGAGATCCTCGCGCGGCTCGCCGACAAGCTCGGCGACCAGGAGCAGCCGCTGATCGTGGACGCCGAGAACGCCGGGAAGATGCTCGGGGTCACGCCGCGCACCGCCCGCCGGCTGCTGCGCACCCTCGTCGAGGAGGGGCTCGCCTGGCCGCTCCCCCCGAACCGCACCCCGCAGCCGGGCCGTCCCCGCCAGCTCTACCGCCTGATCGTCGAGAAGCTCGGCCCGGCGAAGGCCGGCTGACCGCGCCCGGCCCGGCCCCCGCCAGATCGGCCGACCGCGCCCGGCCGACCGGCTCAGCCCGCCTCTTTGGCGAGGGCCTCGCGCACCGCCGGGACGATCTCCCCGCCCCAGCGGCCGAGGGAGACGTCGTCCTGCGTGCCGCCCTCCGGCGAGAACAGCATGAACCCGGACGCGCCGTGCTCCAGGACGGCGCCCGTCAGCTCCTCCGCCCACTGGTCCGCCGACCCGCCGATCCAGCGCCCGTCGCCGTCGCGGGTGGCGGGCAGCGGCCGGTCGGTGATGCGTCCGGGCAGGTTGAAGACCGTGCGGACCGCGGCGGGGTCGCGGCCCGCGGCGGCGGCCGCCTCGTCGATGACCGGGCGCGACGTCCGGTACCGCTCGCTGAGCCAGTCCGCCGCGTGGCCCGGGATCCAGCCGTCCGCGACCCGACCGGTGGCGGCCAGGGACCGCCGGCCGACCGAGCCCGTCCAGACCGGCGGCGCGTCCACCGGCGCCGGCTCGATCTCCTTGACCCGGTAGTGGCGGCCCTCGAAGGTGACCGGCTCGCCGCCCCCGGACAGCTTCCTGACCAGCACGATCGCCTCCTCGAAGGCGTCGACCGCGGCGGCGGGCCCGAGCGGCGGGACGCCCATGTCGGCGATCCGGTCCCACAGCCCGCCCGCGCCCATGCCGAGCACGACGCGCCCGCCGGACAGCGCCGACAGCGTCGTCACCGCCCGCGCGAGCATCGGGGCGGGGCGGGTCGGCAGGTTGGTGACGTTGGCGAACCCGGCGATGCGGTCCGTCCGGCCGAGGAGGAACCCGATGGTGGCGTAGGCGTCCAGGCGCGCGCCGATGTAGGGGTGGTCGGAGAGGGAGAACAGGTCGAGCCCGTCGCGGTCGGCCCGGAGGACCTTGCGCAGCAGCGCCGGCCCTTCGTCGATGGTGCTGTGCGCGCCGAAACCGAAGACGACTTCCTGTGCGGTCATGGCTCCGCCTTTCGTTCGAGGAGGGTCGAGGGCGCCGGGATCAGGCGGTGGGGCCGAACTGGCCGACGAAACGGCCGGTGAACAGGTCCGCGCCCTTGTACTCGGCGACCATCGCGGGCGACGCGACGGACGGGCCGTCCGGGGTCGGGAGCTGCCCGACGCCGCCGCGGGTGCCGAGCGGGAGCAGGATCATCGGGTGCGGCTGCGGCCGGTACGTCGCGGTGGGCCGCTCGCCGTTCAGCTGGGCCTTGATGTTCGCGACGACGACCTCGGCGTGCCGCGTCGCCCACCCGGCCATCTTCGCCTCCGCGACGTCGGTGAGGTCGCCGACCGCGTAGACGTGGTCGTGCCCGGCGACGTTCAGGGACGCGGTGACGCCGACCTGCCCCTGCGGGTTCAGGGTGGTGAGCCGGCCGTCGGCGAGGTAGCCGCTGTTGGTGCGGACGCCGTAGGCGCGGAACCAGATGTCGGCGGTGATCTCCTCGCCGCCGCCGGTGGTGACGGTGAAGGCGCCGGCGCGGCCGGGCTCGGTGGCGGGCGGCGCGGCGAGGGCGGTGCCGAGCCGCACCTCGATGCCGAGCTCGGCGAGCTGGCGGCGCAGGTCGGCGACCATCTCGGGCTCGAAGCCGGGCAGCAGCTCGGTGGCCGGGTCGACGACGGTGACGTGCTTGTCCGGCCAGGTCTCCTTGATCTCGCCGGCCAGCTCCAGGCCGACCGGCCCGGCGCCGAGGATCAGCACCCGGCCGGCGCCCCGCAGCTCCTTGTGGGTGCGGCGGAGATCGTCCAGGGCCTCCGCGACGGTGTCGGAACCGGGCTTGGCGGGGTAGGCGTAGCTGGAACCGGTGGCCAGCACGAGGTAGTCCGCGTCGACGCGGCCGCCGGACGCGAGGTCGACGCCGCGGGGGTCGGCGGAGACCGCGCGGTCGCGGATCTGCCGGCCGCCCTCGGTGAGCAGCGTCGCGTAGGGGAAGAACATGTTGGCGGCCCAGTCGGGCCTGGTCAGCGCCCGCAGCGACGCCGCCGCGTTGACGAACGCGTCCCGCGGGTCGATCAGCACGACGTCCGCCTCCGGCTGCAGCGCCTTGGCGACCGCCGCGCCGCCGTACCCTCCGCCGATGACCGCGACCGTACGGCTCATGATGACATCACTCCCGTTGCCGAAAAGCTTGAGTTCGTAGTACGAACGGTATCAGTTCGTACTACGAACAACAACCTCGCGGCACGGGAGAACGATTCCCCGGGCGTCAGTGCGCGCCGGCGGCGGCCCCCTCGTCCGGCTCCTGGAAGACCACCGGAACCTCGTTGTCCAGCACGACGCGGCCGAGCAGCCCGGCGAGCGCGTCCCGCTCGGCGGCGCTCAGGCCGGCCGCCAGATCGTCGATCCGCTTGCAGGTCTCGGCGTAGAACTCGTCCACGAGCCCGGCGCCGCGCTCGGTCAGCGCGACCCGCACGGCCCGCGTGTCCCGCGGATCCGGCTCGCGCCGCACCAGCCCGTTGCGCTCGGTGCGGTCCACCAGGCCGGTAAGGCTCGACTTCGCCAGCCCCAGCGTCGCGCCCAGCTCGCCCATCCCGTACGACCTGCCCATCAGCACGCAGAGCAGCTGCCCCTGCTGCTGGGTCAGCCCGTACTCGCGGGCCGAGGCCGCGTACACGGCGTCCACCAGGAAGGAGGACCGCACCAGCGCGGCCACGACCCCGATCCGACCGTCATCTTCTTTGACCACGCGGCCAGACTAACACCGGACGGCTCGATAATTCGCACCGCGAACTGCACCGATGCGCCCTGGGCCTCGCCCCGGACGGCGGCGCCCGCCGGCATCCCGAGTCCGCCGGACGCGGCCCGCGCCGCGCGAACGCGGTCGGCGCGCCGCCGCCGCGCGGACGTCCCGGCACCGGCGCCCGGGACATCCGGAAACGGGCTTCCGGCCGCCCGGATCGGCCGCACCGGAAACGGTCTTGACCGATCAAATTTCGCCGTTCATGATGGCGGTCACGTGAGGCATCATCGCTGATTCCGGCCCGCCTCCGCGGCCGGATTCCTCGGCGCTGGGCGCGTGCCCTCGTACCGGTTCCCGCTGTATCCGGATTTCGTGGAGCGCGCCGTGCACTCGACAAGCCCGATCGCCGCGGCCCGCGCGGTGCGCCTGCCGCCGAGCCGCGCAGGCCCGCCGTCCCCGCAGGCCTTCGCCGGGCAGGTCCATCGCCCGCCCTGACCGCCGTCCCGACCGCTCGGCGCCGGGAGTCCGCGCACCGAGTCGCACCGCCAGGGGACGCGATCGCACCGCGTCGCACCCCGGCCACCCCACCCCGCCTTTTTCGCGCCCCGCCATTTCCGCTCCGCACACGCGCCATTCAGTGAGCGCGCGCTTCCGCCTGCCAGAAAACGGTTATTAGGCGCTCGGTTTAATTAGAAACCAGAGAGTGTCTCAATCCGGCCACGCCCTTGAATTCACCCGCCGGAGATGTGCTTAATCGCGGTACCACCCCCTTGACACCTCGCGAAGGGAGCCACAGGTGTCACGTGTCCGCAAGCTCGCAGTCGTCGGAGCCGCTTCGGCCTCCGTCCTCGCGCTGACGATGGCCCCGGCGTCCGCCGCCGGCACCACCATCCACAGCGGCAGCGCCACCGGCCCCGCCTACTCCGGCGGCGTCGTCGCGACCAACCTCGGCAACGTCTCGGTCGTCACCTCGCTCAGCAACGCCACCTGCACGTCCGCCATCCAGAACGGCACCATCAACTCGAACGGCACCGCCCTGAACGTCACGTCGGCGTCGTTCACCGGGTGCACCAGCAGCCTCGGCGCCGTGACCGTCACCGCCCAGAGCCTGCCGTGGACCGGCGGCTCCGTCGTCTACGCCCCCGTCGCCGGCGGCCGGGACGGCACCATCACCGTCGCCCACTACACCGTCGGCGCCACCACCTTCGGGCTCAGCTGCGTCTACTCCGGGACCCTCACCGGCGACGGCTACAACCCGAACAACCCCAACCGGCCCGACACCTCCGTCGCCCAGGCCGAAGCCAAGATCACCAACGGCACCGTGACCAAGCAGAGCGGATCCTTCCTCTGCCCCGCCACGGCCACGGTGACCGCCGCCTTCAAGCTCGTCGGCAGCGGCGGCCAGCAACTCTGGGCCACCGGCTGACCCGGTGACCGGGCCGTCCCGCCCCTCCGGACGGGCAGGACGGCCCGGTACACGGCGTCAGTTGCGGTGCACAGGGTCAGTCCCGGTGCCCAGGGTCAGTCCCGGTGCGCGGCGTCAGTTGCGGTGTGGGAACGCCTTGGCCACCGCCAGGAACGCGTCGTTCTCCTCCGGCGAGCCGATCGAGACGCGCGCGCCCTCCCCGTCGAACGGGCGGACGCTCACCCCCTGCGCGTCGCACGCCGCCGAGAACTCCATCGTCCGCTCGCCGAGCCGCAGCCACACGAAGTTGGCCTCCGTCGGCGGGACCGTCCAGCCGTCCGCGAGCAGCGTCCCGCGGACCCGGTCGCGCTCCTTCACCGTCCGCTCGACCCGCTCCAGCAGCTCGTCCGTCGCCTCCAGCGACGCGATGCCCGCCGCCTGCGCCACCGAGTTCACGCTGAACGGCAGGAACGTCTTGCGGATCGCGCCCGCCACGATCGGGTGCGCCACCAGGTACCCGATCCGCAGCCCCGCCAGCCCGTACGCCTTCGAGAACGTCCGCAGCACCGCCAGGTTCGGCCGGTCGCCGTACATCGTGAGCCCGTCCGGGACGGCGTCGTCGCGGACGTACTCGCGGTACGCCTCGTCCAGCACGACCAGGCAGTCCTCGGGGACCCGGTCGAGGAACGCCTCGATCTCCGCGCGCGGGACCACGGTCCCGGTCGGGTTGTTCGGGTTGCACAGGAAGACCAGCCGCGTCCGCTCGGTGATCGCGTCCGCCATCGCCGGCAGGTCGTGCGTCTCGTCCTTCAGCGGCACCTGGACGCCCGTCGCGCCGGACAGCGACACCAGCAGCGGGTACGCCTCGAACGACCGCCACGCGTACACGACCTCGGTGCCGGGCTCGGCGACCGCCTCCAGCAGCATCTGCGTCATGCCGACCGACCCGCAGCCCACCGCGACGTGATCGGCGGACACGCCGCAGAACGCCGCGATCGCCTCCGTCAGCGCGGTCGCGTTGTTGTCGGGGTAGCGGTTGACGTTCCGCGCCGCCGCGGCGATCGCGTCCAGCACCGAGGGGAGCGGCCCCTCCGGCGACTCGTTGGACGAGAGCTTGAACGAGCGGCCCTCGGGCGACACCACGACCTTCCCGGGCTTGTAAGCCACGAACCGGTCGAGGACGGAGCGGAAGCGCGGAGTGGTTGCCTCGGACACCGTTGTCCTCCAGGTCTGCACAGGGGTGTTGGGGTCAAGCCTACGGAATGCACCAGGTCCCGGGCCAAAGCGGGACACGCCTCGCTCAGGAGGCCGCGGTCTCCCGGATCACGCCACAGCCTCCCGGATCATGCCGTGGCCTCGCGTCACGCCGTGGCCTCGCGCATCATCCAGCACACGGCGACGATCCGGACGAACTCCCAGTCGCGGGTGCTGTCCGGCCACCAGCCGCGGTTGAACGCCTCCTCCGCGAACGACCGCAGGTAGCCCATCAGCTCGTCCTCGCCCGGCTCGCCGAGCTCGTCGCGCAGGCTCGCCACGTGCTGGTCGACGGCCGCCGCCAGCCCGGGGGACCCGGCCATCTCCGCGACGCCGGCCTCCCCGATGTCCCTGACGAGCAGGCCCAGCACTTCGGACGAGTCACCGTTCATAGGTCGCAAGCTAGCAATCCCGCCCGGATGCCCGCGACGTCACCCCAGGTCAGACGGGGATCTTTTACCCTCGTGGCCGCGACCGGCCAACCGCCCCCGGCGCACCTAGCCGCGGGGGCGGAGCATCGGGGGGCGCAGCTGCTCGGCGTCGCCGCGCCGGTACAGCCGCGCCGGACGGCCGCCGTCCCGCGTCGTCGTCCGGTCGGTCGGGATCAGGAACCGGTCGGCGCCGGTCACCTTCCGGTGGAAGTTCCGCGGGTCGAGGACGGTGCCCCAGACGATCTCGTACACGCGGCGCAGCTCCGCGACGGTGAACTCGGGCGGGCAGAACGCCGCCGCCAGCGAGGTGTACTCCAGCTTCGCCCGCGCGCGCTCCATCCCGTCGCACAGGATCCGCCGGTGGTCGAACGCGGCCCGGTCGTTGTCGATCAGGTCGTCCACCGCCGTCCACAGCACCTGCGCCCGGCTGGACGCGGGCAGGTCCGGCGCGAGGCCCAGGTAGGCGACGCTCACGACGCGCTGCCGCGGGTCCCGGTCCGGGTACCCGTAGGTCGCGAGCTGCTCCAGGTGGATCCGGACGTCCGCGAGCCCCGCCCGCTCCGCCATCAGCCGGGACGCGGCGGCGGGCAGGTCCTCGTCCAGCTGGATGAACCCGCCGGGCAGCGACCACGCCCCGTCGTAGGGCGCCCGGTCCCGCCGCCACATCAGCGCGGACAGCCGCTGCTCCCGCACGGTGAGCACGACCAGATCGACGGAGACAGCGAGCCGCGGCACGGACATGCCTGGAGTCTATTGGGGAGCGGCGCCCCGGAACCCCGCCCGCGCAACGGCCCGCGGCGCCCGGCGGCCAGGGAACCCGGGGGCGGGCATGGGGAAGGCCCGGCCGCGCCGGCCGGGCCTTCCGTCGTGCGCGTCAGCCCTCGTCGGGACCCGACGGCGCCGGGACCGGCGGGACGGGACCGGCGTGCCCGTTCACCGCCGCCTGCCCGTTCTGGCCGTTCATCCCCGACAGCAGCTGGCGGGCCAGCCCGAGGCCGGTGCCGCCGAGCGTCAGCGCCTTGGCGAGCATGTCCTCGATGCCGTCCGCGCCGTTCAGCACGACCATGTTGTCGACGTTGCCGAACACGCCCGCACCGGCCTGGACGATCTCCGGCCACTTCTCGGCGAGCTGCTGGGCGATGACCGCGTCGGTGTTCTGCGCCAGCGCCTCCGCGCGGGCCTTGATCGCCTCGGCCTCCGCGAGGCCCTTCTGCCGGGTCGCCTCGGCCTGCGCCTCACCTATCAGCCGGGTGGCCTCGGCCTCGCGCTGCGCCTTCAGCTGCGTCTCGGTCGCGGCGGCCTGCGCGTAGGAGATGCGTTCCTCCCGCTCGGCCTCCGCCAGCTTCACCTGCTCGTACGCGCGCGCGTCGGCCGGCTTGCGGATCTCGCTCTCCAGCCGCTTCTCGGTGCGCTCGGCCTCCAGCTCGGCGTTGCGGGTCTCCTTGAGGATGACCTCCTGCCGGGCCTGCTGCGCGGCCTGCTGCACCTGGCCCTCGTACTCCGCCTTCTTGATCTCGGTGTCCCGGATCACCGCGGCGTTCTCCCGCATGGCCTCCTGCTCCTTGCGGGTGGCCTCCTGGTCCCGCTCGGCCTCGGCGATGCGGGCCTCCGCGGCGACCTTCGCGGCGTGCGGGCGGCCCAGGTTCGTGATGTAGCCGGTCTCGTCGTCGATCTCCTGGATCTGCAGCGAGTCGACGACCAGGCCGAGCTTGCTCATCTCGTCGGCGGCCGAGCCGCGGGTCTCGGAGGTGAGCCGCTCCCGGTTGAGGATCAGGTCCTCGACGGTGAGGTTGCCGATGATCGAGCGGAGGTGGCCGGTGAACAGCTCGTGGATCGCCCCGTCCATCGACTTCTGCTGCTCCAGGAAGCGGCGCGCGGCGTTGGCGATCGAGACGAAGTCGTCCCCGACCTTGTAGATGACGACGCCGCGGACCTTCACCGGGATGCCCTGCTGCGTCACGCAGTGGACCTCGAGGTTGGCGGCGCGGCTGTCCAGCCGGAGCCGGCGGGCCGTCTGGAAACCGGGCAGCACCGAGGTGCCCTTGCCGGTGACGATCTTGAAGCCGAGGCTCTCCACCCCGTCGATCGGCTTGGACCTGGCCCCCAGACCGGAGATGATCAGCGCCTCGTTCGGCTCCGCGACGCGCCAGACCATCTTGAACAGGACGATCAGCACGATGATGGCGACGACCACGGCGATCGCCACCGCGACGATGGGCATGCGGCCTCCTCACTCTGCGGCGGGCGGCCGGCCCGTCCCGGTGGCGGGTCCCGTCCGCGTTTTCCAGTAGACGCAGGGGACCCGCCGTTGGTTCGCCCCTTTTGGGGCAGTGTTCAGGAACCCAGCGCGTGCGCCACGTACACCGTCCGCGGCGGGTGGTACTCGACCACCACGACGATCGTCCCGACCGGGATCTCCTCGCGCGGATCGACCGGATGCGCGTAGAAGGCCTCCGAGCCGCCGCGAATGGCGATCATGACCTCGCCGACCAGCCCGGGGCCGATCCGGCCGGTCACCCGGCCCTCCTTGCCGATCAAAGGGAAACCCCCCGTACTCGATTTCATCGCCCTCGGCGGTCGGGCCCTGGGGGCCCTCCCTTCAACGGGCGCTGTGTGTGATCGCTGCATCGCTCCGGCTCGCCTAGAGGCTCGCTGCGCGATCGGATTCTCGCAAGCTCGAATCCGGCTCCGCTCGCGATCACGACACTAGAGGTCCACGCGGGTTCGGTGAAGGCGGGCCGCTCACCAAGGATGGCGGGGCTACTTGCCGAGGATCTGGTGGGCCTGGGCGACGGAGGCGCGGGCGAGGGCCTCGGCCTCGGCGCGGGTCGCGTTCGGGCCGAAGACGGTCACGGTGCCGAGGTAGTGGCGGCCCTCGAACACCACGTACCAGGTGTTCGTGCGCTGGTCGCCGCTGGTGGTGGTGACGCCGACCGTCCGGGAGCCGTTGCCGACGTCGCCGCGCCGCGTCTCGGTGACCTGGTGCTCGGCCCACCTGCCGCCGAGGCGGGTGCGGAACGTCAGGCAGCCGGCGGGGACGCGGGCCTCGACCTGCTTCTCGGCGTCGGCGTCCGCGACGCCCATGAGGGTCTCCGTCGCGGTCTGGCCGTCGCCCTTGACGAACGTGACGAGCGCGGTCGGCACGTCGGCGGCGACCTGCCCGCCGCCGGACTGGGCGTCCGCGCACTTCGGCTTGTCGAGCGTCGCCTCCTGGCGCACCTGCGCGGCGTTCCGCAGCGCCTTCAGCGAGCCGTACTCGCCGGAGTCGGGCTCGCCGCGCCGGTAGCCGGTGACCTGCTGGAGCAGCGCCTGCCCGAGCTGGTCGGAGGTGTAGCCGGTGCCGGCGGGCGCGGCGCGGGCGGGGCCGCGGACCTGCCCGGCGCCTCCGCCGCCGGAGCCGCCGCAGGCGGACGCCGCCGCGACCGTCGCCAGCACCGCGATCGGGAGGAGCCTGTGCGCCATGCCCGCGACCCTAGGCGCCCGGCGCGCGCATCACCCGGCCGACACGCTGTGCGGGCGGCAGGAGCACCCCAAGCGGGCGGGAATCAGCCCGTGGACCCCCAATGCGGGGCATTCCACAGGGCCGCGATCTCGGCGGCGCGCCGCTCGTGCGGGGCCGGGTCCGCGCCGGCGAGGCGGGCGAGATCGGCGAGGGTGCGGGCGGGCGGCGGCAGCGCGACCGCCAGGCTCTCCAGCCCGGCGGGCGGGCCGTCCCGGTGCGGCAGCAGCGCCTCGTACAGCTCCGCGGCGCCCCGCTCGTCGCCGAGCGCGACGACGGTCATGGCGCGGAACGTGCAGAACATCGTGAAGAGGTAGTCGGGCTGGATCGGCGGGGCGGACGCGTGGAGGCGGCGTGCTTCGGCGAACCGGCCGGCGGCGGCGTGCGCGGCGGCGAGGACGTCGGCGGCGAGCGACGACACGTCGGGCGGGAGCGTCCCGGCGTCGTCGGCGAACGCGGCCAGCGTGCCGCGCGACACCGCCAGCGTCGCGCGCGCGACCAGGTCGAACCCGATGGTGTGCAGTGACCCCTGGGCCGCCATGGCCCTCGTCGCGGCGGCGTAGCGGCGCTCCGCGTCGTCCGTCCGGCCCTCGGCGAGGGCGAGCGCGGCCCCGGCGATCTCGCAGACGACGCTCGCCTCGGGCATCCGGTAGCGGCGGGCCAGCTCCGCGGCCTCGGCGATCCGGGCGCGCACCTCGTCCGGGCGCTCCTCCCAGACGGCGGCGGCGGCGAGGGTGAACGTGCCCGACCACAGCGCCGCGGGCATGTCGTGCTCGGTGCCGAGGGCGCGCAGCTCGCGGGCCTGCGCCACCTGGCGGCGGGTCTCGCGGTCGTCGTGCCCGCGGTAGTCGCGCTCGCGGCCGAGCGTGAACAGCGTCAGCACGCGCAGCTTCGGGTCGCCGAGGTTCCGCGCGATCTCG
This sequence comes from Actinomadura sp. NPDC048394, assembly GCF_040651755.1. Lineage (NCBI taxonomy): Bacteria > Bacillati > Actinomycetota > Actinomycetes > Streptosporangiales > Thermomonosporaceae > Actinomadura > Actinomadura sp. NPDC048394. Next base: position 26,904 of record NZ_JBEZJL010000047.1, read on the forward strand.
ACGGCCTCCTCGGCGGCGGCCCGTCCCCGCGCGTCCCCCGTGCCCGCCAGCTCGGCGGCGTAGGCGTCGAGGAGGCGGCACCGGACGTCCGGCGCGAGATCGTCGCGGTCCAAGAGCCGGGAGAGCAGGCCGACCAGGTGGTCGTCGACGGCCCCGTACGGGCGGAGCTGCCAGGGCGCCGGCTCGGTCCACGCGGTGAACGCCGCGAGCAGCAGGTCGTCGCTCCCGGCCTCCTCGGCGAGGTCGACGGCGCGCCGCCGGGTGGCGCGGGCGTCCTGGACGGCGCCTGCGCGCGCTTGGGCGCGGAGCAGGCGGCCCAGGAGGTCGACGCGGTCCGCGGCGTCCCGGCCCGGCAGCCGCTCGAACGACTCCAGCGCCTGGGTGAGCAGCTCGACGGCGGTCTCGTGCGCGTACCGGCGTTCGGCGAGGTCGGCGGCCCGGACGGCGTACTCGACGGCCTTCGCGGCCGTCGCGGCGGACGCGGCCCGGTGGAAGTGGTAGGCCAGCGCCGGCGCGTCGTCGGGGGCCAGCCGCTCCAGCGCGGCGCCGAGCCGGGCGTGCATGCGGGTGCGGCGCAGCGCGCTGAGGTCGGCGACCATCGTGTCCTGGACGAGCGCGTGCGCGAACCGGACCCGGCCCGGGGCCCGCTCGGTGAGCAGGCCCGCGACGAGACCGGCGTCGAGCGCGTCCAGCACCGCGTCCTCGCCGGCGTCGGCGGCCAGGACGAGCGCGTCCACGTCGGCCTCGCGGCCGGCGAGCGCGGCCAGCCGCAGGACCGCGACGGCGGGCTCCGGCAGGCGGGCGAGGCGGCGGCGCAGCACGTCCCGCACCCCCTCGGGGACCTCCGACGTCGCCACGAGCGCGCCCTCGCTGCTCAGCAGCCGGGCGCTCTCCCGCACGTAGAAGGGGTTGCCGCCGGTGCGCTCGGCGAGGGCCGAGACCGTCGCCTCGTCCACATCGGCGCCGCACTCGGCGGCGATGAGCCGGGCGACCGCCGGCTCCGGCAGCCCGCTGAGCGGCAGCCGCAGCGGCGACCGGCGGGCCAGCACCGCGAGGGTCTCGGTGAGGCGCGTCCCGACCTCGTCCGCGCGGAACGCGGCGACCACGAGCAGCGGCGCGTCGCCGGACACGGCGGCCAGCAGGGCGAGGGTCTCGGCGTCGGCCCAGTGCAGGTCGTCGAGCATGACCGCCAGCGGGCGCCGCCGGGCCGCCTCGTTCAGCCACGCCCAGACGGCCCGGTGCAGGCGGAAGCGCCCGGCGGTGGTGTCGCGGGGTTCGGCGGCGGACGCGTCCCGCAGCAGCGGCGCCGCCTCGGCGGGCGCCGGGACGTGCCGGTCCAGCGCGGTGAGGGCCTCCGTCCACGCCCACGCGGGCGGCGCGCTCTCGCTCTCCGGGCAGCGGCCCGTCACGACGAGCCGCCCCTCCCGCTCCAGCACGCCCGCGAGCCGGGTGAGCAGCGCGGTCTTGCCGAGCCCGGCCTCGCCGGTGACGAGCGCGACGCGCACGCCGCCTTCGGCCGCGAGGCCGGTCAGCGCGGCGAGCTCGTCGTCGCGGCCCAGGAAGGCGGGCCCGTCAGGCGCGGGCTCAGGGGCCGGCCTGGGAACGGGCTCAGGGACCGGGATGGGCGCGGGGGCGGGGAGGTCGAACGCCCCGGTGCGCTGCTGGAGGATCGCCGTCTCCAAGTCGGCGAGCGCCGGGCTCGGGTCGAGGCCCAGCTCGTCGGCGAGCAGCCCGCGGACCTCGCGGAGCGCGGCGAGCGCGTCGGCCTGGCGCCCCGCCCCCCACAGCGCCAGCGCCAGCAGCCGCCAGCCCTCCTCGCGGAGCGGCTCGTCGCGGGTGAGGAGCTCCGCCTCCGGCACGGCCGCAGCGGCGTCGCTCGCGCGCAGCAGGGCCGCGACGTGCCGCTCCCGCGCGGCCAGGCGCAGCTCGTTCAGGTGGCCGATCTCCGCCCGCGCCCACTCCTCGTCGGCGAACTCGGCGAACGCCGGGCCGCGCCACAAGGCCAGAGCCTCCGCCGCCCGCTCCGGGTCCCGGGCGAGCGCGGCGAAACGCCAGGCGTCCACCGCCTCGTCGGGCAGCCGCAGCGCGTAGCCGGGCGCGGCGGACACCAGCACGCGGGCCGGGGCCCGCGGCGGACGATCGGGCTCCAGCAGCTTGCGCAGGTTGGAGACGTAGGCCTGCAGGGACGTGACGGCCTGCGCCGGCGGCTCGCCGCGCCACAGGTCCTCGATCATGCGGTCGACGGGCACGACCTCGCCGCGCGCGGCGACCAGCAGCGCCAGCACGGCCCGCTGCCGCGGCCCGCCCAGCGCCGCGCGCACCCCCGCCACCTCGGCCTCGAAGGCCCCGAGCACCCGAATCCGCACCATCCCGGACAGATCGTAGCCACCGGCCCCCGAGCCGGGTGCCGAGCCAGGCTCCGAGCCGGGTGCCGACCGCGGTTCCAAGCCGGGCTCCAAGACGCGCTCCAAGACGGCTCCAAGACGGCCCGGGCAGCGTTGGCGGCATGAACACCGACACCGCCCGCACCGCCCTCACCTTCACCCGCTCCATGATCGTCATCCACCGCGGCATGCGCCGCGAGGCGCGCCTGCTCACCGAACTGATCGGCGCGACCCGCCCCGGCGACCGCCGCCGCGCCCGCGCCCTCACCGCGCACCTCGGCGACTACCTGCTCGGCCTGCACAACCACCACCACGGCGAGGACGAGCTGATCTGGCCGCTGCTGCTGTCCCGCGTGGACCTCGACGCCGACATCGTCCTGCGGATGGAGGCCCAGCACGAGAAGGTCGCCGCGACCATCGCCCGCCTGCACGACCTCGCCGGACCCTGGGCGCGGTCGGCGGACGCGGCCGGCCGCGACGCCCTGGTCGCCGCCCTCACCAAGCACCGCGCCGTCCTCGCCGAGCACCTCGACGACGAGGAGGCGAACCTGCTGCCGCTCGCCGAGCGCCACCTCACCGAGGACGAGTGGAACGCCCAGGGCGACCACTTCGTCCAGCACACCCCCAAGACGAAGATCCTCACGCTCCTCGGCGTCGTCCTGGAGGACGCGACGCCGGACGAGCGCGCCGAGTTCCTCTCCGGGCTGCCCGCCCCGGCCCGCGCGTTCTGGCGGCTCTACGGCGAGCGCCACCACGCCGCCCGGATGCGGCGCCTACGCGAGGACGTCCGCACGTCCCGCACCGGCACCGCCATCGCCCTGCTCACCGGCGCCGGCATCGGCTACGTCGGGCTCTCGTACATCCTCGACCCGGCGGGCACCGGGGCCGGGTTCGGGCTGCCGTCCGTGCCGTCCGGCGACGCCACCGCCTGGCTGAACATCAAGGGCGTCCGGGACCTCGGCACCGGCCTCGCCGTCCTCGCGCTGCTGGCGCGCGGGCAGCGCGAGGCGCTCGGCCTGGTGATGTGCGCGTTCTCGACGATCGCGGCCGGCGACATGGTGACGGTCCTCGCCCACCACGGCTCCAAGGCGACGGCGTTCGGCGTCCACGGGGCGACCGCCGCGGCGGTGCTCGCCTCGGGCCTGCTGCTCCTGCGCGCCGCCCGCCGCCGCTGACCTGGCGGACGCTCCGATCGCGACAGTGGCGCGGCACGCCCGCGCCACCGTCCGCGTTCACTCTGTGACTATCCGTGATCTTTGGGTAGGGCCCGGGGCGGCGTCCGGGACCGGGCGCATGAGCACATGCCGGGGGAAGAAGAGAATGTTCCGCAGAGTTCTGGTGCTGCCCGTCCTGCTGCTGACGCTGGTCGCCGCGTCCGGGTGCGGCGGAGGCGGCAAGAGCGCCGACAACGTCGCCGCGGGGCGGGGCGCGGCGGCGAGCTCGCCCGCCGCGTCGCCGTCGTCCTGCCCGACCGAGACGACGAAGCACTTCGCGAAGACGCGGTTCGCCGCGGACGCCGGCCTCGCGTTCGGCGCCTTCCACCGCTACATCTGGAAGCCGTACCAGGCGGGCAGCTTCAAGCAGGGCGCGGACGGCCGGACGAAGGCGTTCGCGAAGGCCGCCGCGGCCGGGCTGTTCGCCGCCAACCGGATCAACGCCGCGCGCAAGCTCATCGGCGCGGACCCGAAGCTCTGCAAGGCCTTGAAGGTCCCGGCGGAGAAGGTGGCGGGGATGTTCGGGTCGCTGGCCGGCAAGTTCAAGTCGGGGCAGCTCGACCCGTCGGAGATCGGCTCGGTGGGCTCGGCGGTGGACGGCCTGAAGTCCGACGCCAAGAACCAGGCGGGCGCGAACATCCAGGAGAAGTCCCCCAACCTAGGCGGCTGACCCGCCCGAGCGCGCCCCGCGGCGCTACTTCTGTTCTTCGTCGGCTCGCTCGTTGTAGATGGGGGCGTACTCCTGGCCCGACATCTTCTGGATGGTCTCGACGATCTCGTCGGTGATGGCGCGGCGGGCCTTGGCGGGCGGCAGGTCGCGGTAGTGGGAGAAGTCCATCGGCGGGCCGATGCGGACGGTGGGGCGGGGGCCGAAGACGCGCGGCTTGGACGCCCCGATCGGCTGGATCTTCTCGGTGCCCTCCAGCGCGACGGGCAGCACGCGGGCGCCGGAGGCGAGGACGAGCCAGCCGACGCCGGTGCGGCCGCGGTAGAGGCGGCCGTCCGGGGAGCGGGTGCCCTCGGGGTAGATCGCGAAGGCGCCGCTGTTGGCGAGGACGTCGCCGGCCTGCTCCAGGGCGCCCATGGCGGCGCGGCGGGCGCCGCGCTTGACCGGGACGTGGCCGAGGTTCGTGAGGAACCAGCGGACGAAGCCGCGCTTGAGGCCGCCGCCGACGAAGTAGTCGGCCTTGGCGATGTAGGTCACCGGCCGCGGGACGGCGAGGGGGATGATGAAGCTGTCGATGAACGACAGGTGGTTGCTGGCCACGATGAGCGGCCCGTAGGCGGGCACGTTCTCCCCGCCGATCACCCTCGGGCGGAATAGCAGCCAGAGGATCGGACGCACCACTCGCGTCATGAACGTGTAGAACACCCAGCCTCCTGTCATTCGCACCGCCACTGTAACCTCTGCGCCGATCCGTCCCCGGGTCAGCACCTGCTTTTCCGGGCGGACGGGAGGTAAGAAATGGTTCAACCGCTGGTCACGGGGGGCGCCGGCAGACTATTGGGGGCCTTGATCCCGGGGTGGGACTTCGGTCACATTGGGGAGGTGCGGCAATCGTGAAACCATTTCCTACCATCCGGTAAGTTCCTCTGGAGTAAGTTATTCGGGGCGCCGGTGGCGGCACGCCGGGGAACGCGGGCACCGGCCCCGCGCGGCCCGGGCGGGGCCGGGTGTTACGGTCCGGGACGCGGGAGGGCGACCCGGTCCTTATCCCTGGAAGTGCTTGGATTGCGGGCACGGGTGCGCAATCCTGAGGAGTCACCTGAGGTGGGTCACCAGGTGCGTGGAACCAGGATGCCCGTGGAGCCGGGGCGAGAGGTGGCCATGGACTTCGACATCAGCCTGATGAAGGACGAACGCTGCACCCTCGTCCGGGTGCAGGGCGACATCGACGTGGTCTCCCGGGCGCGCTTCGAGGAGGCCCTGTTCGAGGTGGTGGACGCGGGCGAGCCCATGGTCGTCGACATGCGGCAGGTCACGTTCTGCGACTCGACCGGCCTGAACGCGATCGTCGCGGCGAACCGGCGCGCCGGGCAGCACGGCGGCACCGTCGCGCTGGTGGCGCTGCCGCCGCGCGTGCAGCGCGTCTTCCGCATCACCGGGATCGACAAGTTCGTCCCGATCTACGACACGCTGCGGGAGGCGATCGGCGCGCTGCCGTCCACCACGGCCTGACCGCGAAGGCCCGACCAGCGCCTCAGCTGCAGCCCTCGAACTGCGGGACGCTCGTCGTGAGCTTGAGCCCGGACTTGCCGAACCACTTGGTCAGCAGCCGCGCCGCCGTGCCGTCCTGGTACATCGCGGTGATGGCCCGGTTGATCTGCTCGCAGCCCTCCAGGTCGCCCTTCTTCAGCCCGACCCCGTACTTCTCGTCGGTGAACGGCGCGTTGATGATCTTGCCGGGGCGACCGGCCGCGAACCCGGCGAGGATCAGGTCGTCGGTCGACACCGCGTCCAGCTTCCCGGCGGCGAGGTCGTCCATGCAGGCGCCGTACGTCGGCGCCTGCACCGGCACCGCGGCGATCTTGCGTTCCTCGATCACCCGCCGCCACGAGTTCGACCCGGTCACCGCGCAGATCTTGCGGCCCTTCAGGTCCCGGACGGCGTGGATCGCCGTGTTGCCCGGCGCGACCAGCGTGTCCTGGTGCGCGACGTAGTAGGGCCCCGCGAACGTGACGACCCGCTTGCGCTTGGCGGTGATCGAGTACGTCGCGACGATCATGTCGACGGTGCCGTCGGCGAGGGCCTTCTCGCGGACCGAGGAGTTCGTCGTCCGCCAGGTGATCCGGTCCTTCGGCACGCCGAGCCTCCCCGCGATGTAGGTGGCGACGTCCACGTCGAAGCCCTGGTACGTCCCGTTCTTCTCCTTCACGCCGAGGCTCGGCTGGTCCTCCTTCACCCCGATGGTCAGCGTGTGCTTGTGGGCGATGGTCGGCTGGTCCGCGCCGCCGAGCCCGCACGCCGACAGCGTCCCGGCGGCGGACATTACGGCGAAGGCCAGGGCAGCAGCACGGAACGAACGGGCACGGGTGGCGCGCATGGGTCGGTCTCCTCCGGTCAGCGGAACTCGGCCAGCCGGGGACGGACCCCCGCGACGATCAGCAGGGCGATGACGGCGGCGGCCGGCGGGACGGCCTTCCAGCCGCGCAGCCCGCCGTCCGCGTCCTTGATCTGCTTGGTGAACGCGTCCTGGTGCACGGCGATCAGCGAGCCGAGCGCGGCGTCGTAGGCGTCGAAGTCGTGGATCGCGCCGGACTGGCGCCCCATCCGCATCGTGATCGCGCCGTTGCGGTCGCCGGACGCCGCGAGCGACCGCATCTTCTGGTCGTCGCGCTGGACGACGATGTACGCGCGCAGCGTCCGCTGCACGGCGTCGGCCTCGCGGGCGTTGCGCACCGCGGCGGCCTCGTCCGCGAAGAAGCCGAGGAACGGCGCCGCGCCCTTGTGCGGACGGTACGGCCCGACCTTCTGCTCCAGGCCCGCGTAGTAGTTCTCCAGGTTCAGCGGCTTGTCGCCGATGTCCGGATAGACCACCGAGAGGGACTTGTCGAGGTAGGTCTGCTCGTAGGTGTCGGCGCGGCCGGGGTCGAGGAGGTAGCGGCTCTCGTCCGCGAACGCGCTGTGGCTGACCGACCGCGCCCGCGACAGCGACAGGACGGAGTCGAAGCCGTCCTCCTTCGCCTTCCTGATGTGCCCCGCCTGCGCCGAGAGCAGGCCCGCGCCGGCGGCGGTGAGCGCGACGGTCCCGAGCGTCGCCAGGACGAGCGCCGGGTTCAGCAGGCGCCGGAACGTCCGCGCCAGGTACAGCTGCGTCGCGACGAGCAGCAGCAGCGCCGCCGCCCCGGCGACGATCACCCAGTCGCGGCCCGCCAGCACCGCCGTCCGCTTCGACTCGTACGCCTGCCGGACGTGCGCGCCGGTGTCGAGCGTGATGTTGTACGCCTTCGGCAGCAGCTCCAGCTTCATCAGGTCCGTCGCCTGCCGGTAGGCGTCGACGACCTCCTTCGGCGGCTCCCCCGCCGGATGGTCGGCCTGCTGGTTCAGCTGCATCGCCGACCCGACGAGCCGCTCGTACCGGCCGAGGCCGTCGAGGACGTCCTGGACGGTCTGCCGCAGCGCCGGGTCGCGCCCGGCGAGCTGCGCGGCCTGCACGGCGGCGGCGTCGGCGTCCGCGCGGCGCTGCTCGTAGGCGCCGATCATCCGGTCGTAGCCGCTGCCGAGGTCGTGCTGGCGGCCGATCAGCAGGATGTTGGAGACCTGCGCGTCCATGTCGCTGAGCGCGAAGTACAGCGTGCTGGTCGCGACGACCTGCGGGCCCGCGTCGTGCCCGATCGTCTGGACGGAGTCGCGCGCGTTCCCGACCGCGACCGTCAGCACGGCGAGCAGCGCGACGAGCGCGGCGAGGACGAGCGCGACGTGCGCGCGGATCCGGCCGGGGATCGTGCGGAGCCAGCGGCCGCGCGCGAACGTGGCCAGCCGGCCGCGGCGCGCCGGGGGAGCGGCGGGCACGGCGTCCGAACCGGGGGCGGGCGCGGGCGCGCCGGGCGGGCGGGCCCCGGGCGGCGCCGCCGGCTGCGCGGGCGTCATCGTCATGGGGAGCCCTCCTGAAGGGACAGCGTGATGGTCGTCCAGGCGCCGACGTGGACGCGGTCGCCGTCGCCGAGGGGGACCGGCGTGTTCACGGCGATCGGGTCGGCGCCGCCGTTCACCGTCGTCCCGTTGGTGGAGCCGGGGTCGACGAGCAGCCAGCCGCCCTCGGGCCGGGCGAGCAGCACCGCGTGCAGGTGCGAGACGCCGGGGTCCTCGGGCGGGCCGCCGAGGTCGATCTCCGGGACGGTCGCGCGGGACGCGCTGCGGCGGCCGATCCTGATCTGCTCGCCGAGCAGCGGGACGCGGCGCTCCGGGCAGTACGGCGGGAACTCCAGGGACCCCGAGTCGGGGCCCTCCTGCGCGATCACCGAGGCGTAGTACTCGCGGTCGGCGGTGATCACCGCGGACCAGCGAGCCGGGGCGTCCGGCGCGGGTGCGGGCTCCTCGCCGGCCTGCGCGGTGCCCGTCGCGAAGTCGTAGCCGCAGTTCTCGCAGAACCGGCCGCTGCGGGGGGTGTCGCAGTCGGGGCAGGCCTCGGGCGGCGGCTCCTCCTGCGCCGGGCTTGGGGCGGCGCCCGGCGCGGCGGGCTCGGCGATCGAGACGGCGCCGTGCTCGACCATGGTGTACTCCGCGCGCGGCGCCCCCTCCATGAGGTCGCCGCACACGTCGCAGTAGTCGTCGGCGGCGGACACGTGCCCGTTCGCGCAGACCGGCATGGACCTCAGCTCCCGGCCTCGTCCGGCGGCGTGCCCGGCGGCCCGTCGGGCGGCGCGTCCTGCGCCGGGGGCGTGTCCTGCGGCGCGGCGGGGGGCGCGTCCTGCGGCGGCGCGGCCGGGGTGTCGGCAGGCGGCGCGGGGGCGGCCGGGGGCAGGTCGTTCTTGCGGGTGCGGGCGGTCCGGACGGTCCGCACCGAACGGGTGTCGAGCGACATCTCGTCGGCCTTCGCCACGTCCGCCTTCAGCCGGACGGTGCCCGTCGCCGGGTCGATGACGTCCACCACCTTGTCGAGCAGCCCCGCGATCTGCTCGTTGCCGACCTCGCGGGCCAGCACCACGGCGCGGCCGAGCCGGGCCGTCGCGGTGTCCTCGTCGCCGTCCCGCCGGGCCTCCAGCCCCTCCTGGATCGCGTCCGCCAGCTCCGACTGCCCGGTGTGGTGCGCGACGCGCCCGTTGATCCGCGTCGAGCGGGCCTCGTCGTCGGTCCACTCGGCGAGGACGTTCCCGGACGCCAGCTCCCGCTCCGCCTCGCCGCCCGAGCCCGGCGCGATCAGCTTCACCCACGCGGCCCGCATCTGCCGCCCGATGTCGCCCGGCGGGACCTCCACGCACAGGTGGTACTCGCGGTTCTCGCTGCCCCACGCGCCGAGCGGGAAGTCGGCGGTCTGCGCGCCCGACTCCGCCCGCTTGGCGGTCAGGTCGTCCACGGTCGGCACCATCTGCTTGAGGAACCGCAGCTCCGCGTGCTGCGGCGTCCACACGCGCAGCGCCACGTCCGCGACGTGCTTGCTCATCGCGGACCGCGTCATCGCGAGGAAGTCGGCCTCCAGGTCCTTCGGGTCGGGGACGTCGAGGAACCCGCCCAGCAGCGCCGAGGTGATCTTGCGGAGCTCGGCGACCTCCCAGTCGGTGCCGACGCCGCGCGCGTCGCACAGGAAGTGCCCGGAGCAGTGCCGCAGCGCCGCGTCCAGCTCCTCGGCGCTCTCGTGCTGGTTCTTGCCGTCGGTCAGCAGGATCGCGTGCTTCACCGCGCCGTCCTGGCCCTCGAACAGCCGGTCCGCGAGCCGCAGCCACGACCCGATCGCGGTGCCGCCCGCCGCCTCCAGCCGGCCGACCGCGTTCGCCGCGCTGCGCCGCGTCGACGCGCTCGCCTCGACCAGCCGCTCCCCCTGCGGGTAGATCATCCGCGGCCGGTTCGCGCCCGCGACGACCGCGAACCGCACCCCGTCGCGCAGCACCCCGACCGCCGCCTTCGCCGCGCGCCGCGCCGCGGCCATCTTGCCGCCGTACGACATCGACCCGGACGTGTCGATGATGATGATCTCCGCGGCGCCGCCCTCGGCGGGCGGGCCGTCGTCGACGCCGTCCGAGCGGGCCTCGACGGTGACGATGGCGTGCATCTCCCGCCCGCCCGCCGGGAGGTAGGGGTTCTGGTCCACGCGGATCGTGAACTCGGGACGTTCGCTCATCAGCCGGGCTCCCTCGTCGGGTCGGGCGGCGGGAACTCGATGACCACCACCGTCACGTTGTCGTGTCCCCCCGCGTCCAGCGCCGCCCGCACGAGGCGCCGCGCCGCCCCCAGCGGCCCCGCCTCCCCGGCCGCCTCCCCGCCGGTACCGCTCGCCCCGCCGAGCGCGACCGACGCCAGCGCCGCCGCGTCCGGAAGATCGTTCCAGAGCCCGTCGCTGCAGATCAGCACGAGCCCCGGGCCGTCCGGCTCGTACGCGGCGAGATGCGCCTCGAACGCGCCCGCCTCCGCGCCCATCCACGCCGTCAGCATGTGCGCGCGGCGGTCCGCCCACGCCGCGGCCGCGGTCAGCTCGCCCCGCGCGACCGCCTGCACCGCCCACGAGTCGTCCGTGGTCAGCGGGTACGACTCGCCCGCCGACAGCCAGTAGGCGCGGCTGTCGCCCAGCCAGCCGACCGTGACCCGCCCCGCCGCCACCACCGCCGAGACGAACGTGCACGCCGGGCCGGGCCCGCCGTCGCCGTCGGCGAGCGCCGCGACCGCCTCGCCCGCCCGTCCCGCGGCCTCCCGGATCGCCTCTCCCGGCCCGGCGCCCGCCGCGATCCGGTCCAGCAGCACCGCCGACGCCGTCTGCGCCGCCGCCCGCGCCGCCTCCCGCGACCCCGGCGCCGTCGCGACGCCGTCGCAGACCACCCCGCACGCGCCGTCCGGCAGCCGCGCCAGCGCGAACGCGTCCTCGTTGTGGACGCGGCGCAGCCCCGGATCGCTGATGCCGGCGCCGAGCGCGGGCCGCCCGTCCACCACCAGGTGCGCCTCGGCGTGCTCGTCCGCGCCCGGCTGCCGCAACCCGCACGCCTCGCAGAACCCGTCCGCCGTGACGGCCCAGCTCCCGCAGTCGCGGCAGGCGGCGCCGCCGTGCGCGCCCGCGTTCCGGTCCCCGTTCATCGTCAGAACAGCGTCCTCGGGCGGACGGCGTTGGCGCGCTTCACCATCGCGTGGCGGTGTCCCGGGCCGTCCGCGAGCTTGGCGAGCACCCGGTAAGTCTCCTCCAGCTTCGCCCGCAGTCGAGGCTCTTCGAGCGGGATGCCGAGGATGTCCTTTTCCGGCCGCAGCTGCGCCGGGGTCCGGTCGGCCCGCAGCCAGCCGAGCGCGGCCTCCAGCACCTCCGCGACGAACGCCGAGTACCGCTCGGTGTCCAGCCGCAGCGACCGCAGCCGCCGCCCCGCCTCCACCAGCGCCGCCGCGTTCAGCTCCGCCGCCGGACGGCCCCGCACCGCCGCCCCGACCGCGCCGAGCTGCGCGGCCAGGTAGTGGCTGGAGATCCGCGGCACCGAGTCCAGGACGCGTCCCGCGCTGCCCCGGTCGCCGCCCGCCAGGTACGCGCGGGCCAGCCCGAACGCGGCGCTGACGTGCGTCGGGTCGGTGCGCCAGACCGTCGCGTAGAAGCGCCCGGCCGCCACGTGCTCGCCCAGCAGCTCCTTGCAGAAGCCGAGCGCCAGCTTCGGCGCCTGCTCGCCCGGCATCAGGTCGTACAGGTCGGAGAACACGGCGGCGGCGTCGGCGGCGCGGCCGTCCGCCAGCGCCCGCGCGCCCCGGTACCAGTCGACCCGCCAGTCGTCGGGCTGCTCGGCCTCCAGCTCCTGCAGCAGCCGCGCGGCGACGTCCAGGTCGCCCAGCTCGATCCGGACCCGGACCAGCGCGAACCGCACCTCCCGCGACGCCACCGGCGCCGCGGCCAGCGCCGCCGCGAGGTCGCCCGGGTCGCGGGCGGTGAGGCCCGCGAGGAACGCGGCGGCCGGGTCCGAGCCGTGCACCAGCGGGACGGGCAGCGCGATCGCCGCCGCGGCCGGCTCCAGCGGCGCCAGCACCGGCGTCGCCCCGTTCCGCGCCGGATCGGGGTCGATGATGTCGGTCCCGGCGGTGTGCTGCTCGGGCCCGAACAGCGGCGACGGCGCCGGACGGGCCTTCCCGTCCTCCGCCGACAGCACCTCCCGCAGCACGCCCGTCAGCTGCTCGGCCATCTCCGCGGCGCTCTGGAACCGGCGCTCCGGATCGGGATGCGTCGCCCGGCGCAGCAGCCGGTGGTACGACTCGTGCCGCTGGAACAGCGGCACCTCCTCGCGCGGCGGCAGGCTGCGCAGGTGCCGCCGCGTGTAGCCGCGGAACGGGAAGCTCAGCACGGCGAGCGTCCGGCCGACCGTGTACAGGTCCGACACGATCGACGGCCCCGTCGAGCCGATCTCCGGCGCCTGGTAGCCGGGCGTGCCGAAGATCGGGCTGTCCACGTCGAACGCGCGCCGCACGCCGCCGAGGTCGATCAGCTTCAGCTGCTCCTCGGACTGGATCGCGTTGTCCGGCTTGAAGTCGCAGTACAGCAGGCCGACGCCGTGCAGGTAGCCGAGCGCGCTCAGCACCTCCAGGCCGTAGGCCAGCACCTGGCCGAGCGGCAGCGCCGCCTGGTCGCCCTCCTCGTCGCGGCGCGCGAGCAGGATCTCCTTCAGCGACCGGCCGCCGACGTACTCCATCACGATGTAGCCGGAGTCGCCGTGCCGCACGAAGTTGTAGATCTTGACGATGTTGGGGTGCTCGACCTCGGCGAGGAACGCCCGCTCGGCCGCCGCGGCGGCGAGCGAGTCGGCGTCGCCGGTGTCCAGCAGGCCCTTCAGCACCACCCACCGCTCGCTGACGTTGTGGTCGCGCGCCAGGTACACCCAGCCGAGCCCGCCGTGCGCCAGGCAGCCGAGCACCTCGTACTGCCCGCCGAGCACATCGCCGGGCTTCAGCTTCGGGGTGAAGGAGAACCGGTGCCCGCAGGACGCGCAGAACCCCTCGGTGCGGCCCGGCCGCCCGTCCCGGCCGCGGCCGACCTTCTCGCCGCACCGGCTGCAGTACCGCCGGTTCTCCGGGACCTCCGGGTTCTCCATGATCGCGGACGCGGGGTCGCGGAACGGCACCGGCGGCACCTCGACCAGCCCGGCGCCGAGCATCCCGCGCCGCGCCGACCCGGTGGAGCCCGTCCCGCGCGTGCCGCCGCGCGACGCGGTGCGGCCCGAGCCCCCGGACCCGCCGGTCGGCTCGCTGCCCGAGCCCGCCGATCCTGCCGATCCCGACGGACCGGACGGACCGGACGGCCCCGTCCCCGAGCCGGGACCCGTGCCCGACGCCGGGGCGCCGGTGCCCGACGGGCGCGTCCCCGGCGGCGCACCGGCACCCGGCCCGCCGCCTCCCTGCCAGGACGCGGGCCGCTCGACCGACGTCGCCGGCGCGTTCACCACCGTCACCGGAGCGGGAGCCTGCGCGGAAGCCGGTGCCGGACCGCGCGCCTGCGCCGGAACCGAACCGGCGGCCATCGGCCCGGAGAGCGGCCCGGCCATCGGCCCTGAGAGCGGCCCGGACGGCGGCGCCGCCACCGGGCCCGAACCCCCCGGGTCCGCGGGCGGCGGCTCGGCGAGCGGCGCCATCCCGCACACGTCGCAGAAGCCGTCCCCGCCGACCTCGCCGGTGCAGCCGGGCTGGGTGCATCGGGTCATGTGGTCCCCGTCCCGTCGTTCTCGCGCGCCCTGATCTCGCGTTGGTACTCGGCCAGCAGCGCGGTCGCCCGGCGCAGGTCGCACGGCGCCGACCACAGCACGTCACGGGCCCGCCCGTGCAGTGCCGTGAGCGCCTCGTCCTCGGCGAGCCCGAGCCGCGCCGCCTTCGCCCGGTACGCCTCCAGGCGCCCGCGCAGCTCGCCCCGCCGGTCGAGGAGCCCCTCGCTGAGACGCAGATCGTCGCGCGCCCGTTCCAGCGCCTCCGCCGCCGCGCTCTCCAGCGCCGCGACCCGGCCCGCCATCTCCACCCAGCGGCCCGCCTCCCGCAGCCGCTCCAGCGCCGCGAGCCGGTGCCGCAGCCCGTCCCCGAGCCCCCGCGCCGGCGGCGGCACGTTCGGCGCGTGGATCTTCAGCAGCACCGTCGCGTGCGCCTCGCACGCCCGCCGCTCGGTGTCCTCCACCCGGCCGATCGCCTCGGCGAGGCCCGCGACCAGCTCGGCGTACTCGTCGCGGAGCCGCGCCACGCCCGCCAGCTCGTCCTCGATCGAGCGCAGCGACGCGCGCACCCGGTCCAGCCGGGACGTGTCGGGCCTGCCGTCCGGGCACAGCGACAGCGGGTCGGTGCGGACCAGCCGGCCGAGCGCGGTCAGCTCGCGGCCCAGCCGGTCCAGGTCCGGATGCCGGGTGCCGTCGAGGGAGTGCGCCAGCCGCGCCGTCCGCTGCCAGCTCTCCTCCGCCTCCTCCAGCGGCCGCAGCAGCGCCGACCACGCCGCGTCCGCCGCCGCGACCTCCTTCGCCACGAACGCGAACGCGTCGGACATCATCCCGACCGCCTCGTCCAGCGTCGCGCGCTTCTCCTGCGGGCCGAGCAGCGTCCGGTCCTCGAGGGGGATCTCGCCGTCCGGCAGCTCCACCGACCGCCCCGACAGCATCCCAGTCAGCTCCACCAGCGTCGCGACGTCCGGGCGCGACGACCGGTCGCGCAGCGCGCACGCCTCGTCCAGCACCCGCTGGTAGGCGTCGAAGACCCGCCACAGCAGCGTCAGCCGGGCCCGCACCTTCTCCCACCGCCGCCACGTCTCGCCCGCGAGCCGGGCGCCCTTCAGCAGCCGGACGCCGGTGTGGCCGTCGAGCTCCAGCAGGGACGCCGCGATCCGCTCCCGCTCCGCGCCGAGCGTCCGGAGGGCATGGTCGACCCCCTCCCGGCTCATGGGCGCGGCGGCCCCGGCCCCGCTCTCGTCCACCTCAGCCCCGCGTTCGGTTCTCTCGGTCCCCGTGCGCGCCCCCTGTCCCGGCGGCCTGGGAGCAAAGGACCGCTCAAGTATCGGGCACGCTCTCTCCAACAAGTGTGATCCGTGACACTTGGCGACACAAGCGCCTGTCCTCGCGGGACAGGCCCCCGCGGGGGTGGGACGATCGGCGCGGGCCCGTACCCTGGTGCGCCGGGAACCTCGCCGCCCGAGGCGGCGTTACGCAGGTAGGCCCAGATGAGAGGAGTGGTGAGTCCGCGGTGTCGGACCCCAGTCATAGACCCGGTGCCCCATGCTGAGCGCGGCGCTGGGACTGCTCGCGGTGATCGTTCTCACCGCCGCCACCGGATATTTCGTCGCCCAGGAATTCGCCTACGTCGCCGCCGACCGCGCGGCCCTCGAGCAGGCCGCGGCGCGCGGTGACGCGTCCGCCCGCCGGGCCGTGAAGGTGATCGGGCGGCTGTCGTTCATGCTGTCGGGCGCGCAGCTCGGCATCACGATGACCACGCTGGTCGTCGGGTTCATCGCCAAGCCCGCCCTGGCCGGGCTGATCCAGCCGCTGCTGGACGCCGCCGGGATCCCCGAGGGCGCGACCGGCGCGATCGCGCTGGCCGCCGGGTTCGTCCTGGCGACGCTGATCCAGATGCTGCTCGGCGAACTGTTCCCCAAGAACCTCGCCTTGGCCCGCGCCGAGTCCTTGGCGCGCGCGCTGGCCTCGTCCACGCTCGTCTACCTGACGGTGGCGGGGCCGCTGATCCGGCTGTTCGACCGCGCCGCCACGCGGCTGCTGCGCACCGTCGGCGTCGAACCCGTCGAGGAGCTGCACAGCGGCGCCACCCTGGAGGAGCTCGGCGACATCATCGGCAAGTCGCAGAGCTCCGGGCACCTGCCCGCCGACCTGTCCGGCCTCCTCGACCGCGCCCTGTCGTTCGGCGACCTCACGGCCGACGAGGTCATGGTCCCGCGCCCGCAGGTCAGCACGCTGCCGTCCACCGCGCCGGCCGCCGACCTCGTCGCGCTGATCCGCGAGACCGGGCACAGCGCCTACCCCGTCTACGACGGCGAGGTCGACGACGTCATCGGCGTCGCCGGGGTCCGCGAGGTCGCCGACGACGCGCTCGACCCCGCCACCCCGGTCGGGCGGATCGCCCGGCCCGCGCTGCTCGTCCCCGGCAGCCAGCCGCTGTACGGCGTCATCGAGCGGATGCGCGAGTCCGGCGAGGAGTTCGCCTGCGTCGTCGACGAGTACGGCGGCCTCGCCGGCATCCTCACCTTCGAGGACGTCGCCGAGGAGCTCGTCGGCGAGATCGCCGACGAGACCGACGCCCGCGAGGACGCCCCCACCACCGGCCCGGACGGGTCCTGGCTCGTCGACGCCGGCATGCGCATCGACGAGGTCGTCCGCCTCACCGGCCTCGACCTGCCCGAGGGCGACGCCTACGACACGCTCGGCGGCCTCGTCATGGCCGAGCTGCGCCGCCTCCCCTGCCCCGGCGACCGGCTCACCGTCGCGCTGGACGGCGCGTCCGGGCACGCCGAGCCGGACGGCGCGTCCGGGCACGCCGAGCTGGAGGTCGTCAGCGTCGCCCGCCGCGTCGCCGAGAAGATCCGGATCCGCACGACCGCCGCGCCGGCGCCGGCGGACCGCCCCGCGATCTCCGACCCGCCCTGCGCCGCACCGCGCCCCGAGGAGGCGTCGTGGACCCGCTGACCTCCCTGCTCGTCACCGTCCTGCTGCTGATCGGGAACGGCTTCTTCGTCGCGTCGGAGTTCGCGCTCGTCGCCGCGAACCGGTCCCAGCTCGAACGCGCCGCCGGCAAGGGCAGCCGCCCCGCCGCGGCGGCCGTCGCGGGCGTCCGCGAGCTGTCGCTGATGCTCGCCGGCGCGCAGTTCGGCATCACGATGTGCTCGCTGGGCCTCGCGATCGTCACCGAGCCCGCGTTCGAGCACCTCCTCGAACCGCCGCTGCACGCCATCGGCGTCCCCGAGGCGGGCGCCAAGGCCGCGGCCCTCGCCTGCGCCCTCGGCGTCATCACGTTCCTGCACATGGTCGTCGGCGAGATGGCGCCGAAGTCGTGGGCCATCGTGAACCCGGAACGCTCCGCGGTCCTGCTCGCGCTGCCGTTCCGCGGGTTCGCGAAGGTGTCCCGCCCGATCCTCGCCGCGCTGAACGCCACCACCAACGGGCTGCTGCGGCTCGTCCGCGTCACCCCCCGCGACGAGCTCGACGACCACACCGACCCGGCCCGGCTCAGCCACCTGGTCGGCGAGTCCCGCCGCCTCGGCCTCATCGGGCGCCACGACCACGAGCTGCTCCGCCGCGCGATCTCCGCGCGCGAGGCGACCGTCCGGCACCTGGTCATCCCGGCCTCGTCGGTGACCACCATCGACGCGGGCGCGTCCGCCGCCGACATCCGCCGCACCGCGACCGCCAGCGGCCACAGCCGGCTGCTCGTCCGCGGTCCGGACGGCGCCGCGACCGGCATCGTGCACGTCCGCGCCGCCATCACCGAACCCGACGGCGACCGCTCCGCCGGCGACCTCGCCTACCCGGCGCCCGCCCTCACCGCGGAGACCACCGTCCTCGACGCCGTCAGCCGGATGCGGCGCGCCCGCGCCCAGCTCGCCGTCGTCAACGGGGACCGCGGCGGCTTCGCCGGCATCGTCACCCTCGACGACCTCCTGGCGGAGCTCCTGGCCACCAACCCGCACTGACCGCCGGGTGAAGATCATCACGCCCGCGCAGATGATCGTTTCCATGTGAGACGTTAGACGCGGGCAGAAGGGGACACATACGGCCCCGGGGTCGAACTCGGACGGGATGGCGTCGGTGAACCACTCAACGGAACCCAACGGGCCGGACGGCGCGCCGGAGCCCGAGGCCGACGCCCGCCCCGACCTCGAAACGCTGCCGCTGACCGAGCCGGCCGCCGAGGAGACCCCGCCGCTGGGCGTGGAAGAGGTGCCCTGGGGCGGCGCCGAACTCGTCGAGACCGCCTACGCGGAGTTGACCGACCGGTATGAGCACCTCCAGACCCTGCTCCAGGACGACGCGCTCGGCTGGACCGCCCAGGTCGCCGCCCTCCGCGCCCTCCGCACCGGGCAGGTCGCCGGCGACTGGGAGACCCTCGCCCGCCTCCTCGTCGCCCCCGGCACCCTCGACGAGACCGGCGCCGTCCGCCTCGTCCGGACGGCGGACGAACCGGGGACCGTCCGGTCCCTCGTCACGGCCCTCAAGGCCGCCGGCGAGCGCACCCTGCTCCTCGCTCCGACTTCCGAGAAGGCCACCGAGCTCGTCGAGGCCGTCCAGGACGACGCGGAGGTCCGCACCCTCCTCATCGAGACCCACCCGCCCCGTCCGCCCGCCACGCCCGACGGGACCCTCCAGCTCCCGCCGCTCCCCGACACCGCGTCCCCGGACACGCCGGACGAGGCCGCCGCGGTGACGTCCAGGGACGGCTTCGGCTCCAACGGAACGGTCGAGTTCAAGCCGGTGACCGGCCTCCCCGAGCCCGGCGCGGCCGCCGCAGGCGTGACGCGAGCCGAGCCCCTCCCCGCCCCCGTGCAGGCCGACGCCCCGCCCCCCGCCGCACCGCCCGCAGGCGAGGCGAGCCCCGCGGAAACGACCCGAGCCGAGCCCCTGCCCGGCCCCATTGACGACGACGTCCCGCCCGGCGCGGAGCCGAGGGAAAGCTCACCGGCCGATTGGTACGCCCAGCCCATCGCCCCCGAGGCGGACGTCCCGGAGGTGACGCCGGCCGAGCAGCTCAGCCCCGACGCGAGCGCCGGCGCCCCGTCTGCGGAGACCCAGGCGCTTCCCGTCGTCGCGAGTGACGCCGAGGCCCCGGACCCGGCGCGTCCGGCGGATGAGCCCGCGCACGACGCGGGTGAGGGGTCTGGGCATGGGGTGTCCGAGGCGTTGCTGGGCAGTGGCGCTCCGGAGACGTGGGTCATGGGAGCCGGGCTGCGGGCCGTCGGCGAGGGGTGGCCTCGGATGTGGCGAACTGAGGCGGGGGTGCTGCGGCGCGGGTTGATGCTGCTGGAGCAGTGGCCTCGGGACGCGGAGGCGCTCGCGGCGGTCCGGGCGGAAGTGGCCGCGCGGAAGGAGGCGCTGGACGCGGAGCTGGCGGCGCTGGCGGCTGGGATCGAGGAGGCGCGGGACGCGACGCAGAGCGCGGAGGAGCGGGCCGCCGAAGCGGAGGCCGAGGCGGAACGGCTCGTCGCGGTGCAGCACGAGGCGGAAGAGGAGCTGGTGGGGCCCCGCGCGGAAGCGGAGCGGTTGCAGGCGGCCGCGGACGCGGCGGGCGCCGAAGCGAGCGAGTTGACGCGGGTGGCGGACGAGGCGTACGCGCGGTGCACGCAGCTGGATCAGCGGGCTCGCGAGGCGCAGGACGAGCTCCGGGGCGCCCAGCAGGTAGAGGCGTCCTTGAAGGACGAGCTGGCGCGCGCGCAGGAGGCGTTGCCGGCGGCGATGGAGGAGGCGGACAGGCTGGCCGCCGTGGACGCGGACGCGTCGGCGGAGGGGCATGCCGCCTACTACCGGCTGGTGTCGGCGGAGTCGGCGCTGGCGGCGGTGCGGCGGAAGATGACGTTGACGCAGCGACTGCACGTGGCGGCGCCTCCGTCGGACCTGAAGAGCATCCGGGCGGAGGTGCGGGCTCGGACGCGGGACGCGGACGAGGCGGCGAAGCGCGCGCAGGAGGCGAAGGACGCCGCCGAGCGGGCGGAGGCGCACCGGCAGGGCCTCGCGACGTTCGTGGCGGAGAGCGGGCCGCGGCTCGCGACGGCGCGGGAGGCGCAGGAGCGGTTGACGACGGAGCTGGCGTGGCTGGCGACGGAGCGCGAGACGGCGGGCGCGGAGCATCGGGAGCAGGCGCGGCGCGCGGCGGAGTCGGTGGACCGGGCGACGCAGGCGGGCCTGGAGGCGCGGGCGGCGCAGCAGGCCGCACGGGTGATCGAGGAGCGGGTGGAGGCCGCGCGGGCGGGCCGGGAGGAGGCCCTGGCCGCGGTGGCGCAGGCGCGTGCGGACGCGGAGGCGGCGGTGGCTCGCGCCGCGGAGACGCGGGCGGAGCTCGACCGGCGCAGCGCGCAGGGTGAGGCGGAGACGACCGCCGGTGAGGCGGAACTGCGGGCGGCGGTGGAGACGGAGGCGCGCGCGCGGGAGAACGTCCGGGACGTGTTCGGGGCGGACCCTGCGGACGATCCGGACGTGATCGGCGAGCGCCGCCGGTCGGCGATGGCGCGGATCGAGGAGCTCAGCGGCTTGCTGGAGAACGGCGAGGTGGACGGCGCCGCACTGCTGCCCGCCGCCGACCTGGTGATCGGGACGCCGGTGGGCGTGGGCGCGGCCGTGCCGGACGAGCGGTTCGGCGCGCTCGTCGCCGTGGGCGCGCTCGACGACGCCGACTTCCTCGTCGGCGCCGTCAGGGCGGGCCGCTGGATCCTCGTGGGCTCGCCCGAGGACGAGCAGCCGGGGCACGGGACCTTCGCACGCTGCGCGGTCGCCGCACCCCGGCTAGCGGAGGACGCTCCGTAAGTCAGTACCTCGTGTGGGGGGACACCCCCCGGCGAGGACGGACCGACCGGCGCCTTCCGCTCCGCTGGAGCTCCGCTCCAGGCGCCGGTCAGTCGTCGTCGTCATCGTCGTCGTCCCCGGGGACGAGGACGTGCAGGAGCCAGCCGACGATGCCGACGACGATCGCGCCCCAGAAGGCCGGCCAGAACCCGCTGACGTGGAACGGCAGGTCGAGGCGGCCGGCGAGCGCGCTGGTCAGCCAGAGCAGCAGGCCGTTCACGACGAGGCCGATGAGGCCGAGGGTGAGGATGTAGAAGGCGCAGCCGAGCGTCTTGACGATCGGCTTGATGACGGCGTTGACCAGGCCGAAGATGACCGCGACGCAGAGCAGTGTCAGCGCCCGGTGGGCGGTGTCCCGGCCGGTGAGCGTGATGCCGTCGATCAGCGCGGTGGCGGCCCAGAGGGCGATCGCGGTGATGACGACCTTGATGAGGATGCGCACAACTCGAGGATGGTAGGGGGTGATCGCGAATTTCATCCCTCTGCGCGGCGATTCGCCGGGCGCGTCGCTCATCATCCGGAACGACCGGGCGGTGGCCCGGGGCGCTCGCGGGCGTCAGTCGGCGCGGTCGAAGAACGGGGAGCGCGCGGAGACCTGGGAGCGCGGCCCGACGCGGGTCGCCTGCGCGCCGGGCGCGGCAGGAGCGGCGGGGGCAGCGGGCGCGGCGGGGCTGGGCGCGGCGGGGCCGCGGCGGGAGAGCGGCGGCGCGCCCGCACCGGACGGCCCGGCGGGCGCGGGGCCGCCGTTCTGGCGGGCGCGGGCGAGTTCGCGCTGGAGCCGGCGCTTCTCCATCTCGAGGGTGGTGAGCGACTCCTCGTGCTCCTCGCGCAGGTAGCGCAGGTCGCGGCGGGCGCACAGGAGGCGTCCGGCGCCGGCGAAGGTGAGCATCATGCCGACGACGAAGACGACGGCGACGCCCGCGCCGGCGAGGAACACCTGCCATTCGTTGTGGATGCCGGGGATGGCCTGGCCGAAGGCGGTGAGGTGGGACGGGTCGGTGTTGTCCATGATGATCCCGGCGGCCACGACGCCGGCCGCGGCGAGCAGGAGCAGTCCGATGAACGCCATGTGCAGATCTCCTCTGCGGTGACTCCGGAGGGGGTGCGGAGGCCCACCACCATGCCAGACGCGAAGCCGATCATGTCGAATTCGCCGCAAAAATCCAGGTCAGTGACCTTTAGTCCGATTGACGACCCGAGGTTGCCCGCCGAGCGCGCTGGGTAATGATCGTTGCCGTAGGCGGCGCCGATTCCCGGGAGGGGCCATGCCCTTGGAGGCCATCGTGTTCGACCTGGACGGCGTGCTGATCGACTCCGAACCGGTGTGGGAGGAGGTGCGGCGCGGCTACGTCGCGTCCCTCGGCGGGCGGTGGCTGCCCGACACGCAGCAGCGGCTCATGGGCATGAGCACCGAGGAGTGGGCCCGCTACATCGCGACGGACCTTGTCGACGGCGTCACCCCGGAGGAGGTCGCGTACGCGGTGATCGACGAGATGTCCCAGCGGTACGCGCGGGGCCTGCCGCTGCTGCCGGGCGCGGAGGACGCCGTCCACCGCCTCGCCGCGTACCGGCCGCTCGGCCTCGCCAGCTCGTCCCCGCGCGCGCTCATCGACCTGGTCCTCGGGCAGCTCGGGGTGGACGGGCTGTTCCGCGCGACCCTGTCCACCGAGGAGGTCGACGCCGGCAAGCCCGCACCGGACGGCTACCTCGCCGTCGCCGGGCAGATGGAGGTCCCGCCCGGGGACTGCGTCGCGATCGAGGACTCCAGCAACGGCCTGCGCTCCGCGCACGCGGCCGGGATGACGGTGGTCGCGATCCCGCGCGAGGCGCACCCGCCGTCCGACGACGCGCTCGCGCTCGCCGCGCACGTCGCGAAGGATCTGGACGAGCTGACCCCGGAGATGCTCGCCGCCCTCTGAAGCGTCCCGGGGACGGTTGTCGGCGGGCGCTCATAGTATGGGCCGATGGCCTCCCCCGAGTTCCTCGAGACCCCGGAGACACTGGACACGCTGCGGCGCGTGTTCGGGTACGACGCGTTCCGGGACGGGCAGCGGGAGATCATCGAGCACGTCGTCGGGGGCGGGGACGCGCTGGTCCTGATGCCGACCGGCGGCGGCAAGTCGCTGTGCTACCAGATCCCGTCGCTGGTCCGGAAGGGCACCGGCGTCGTGATCTCGCCGCTGATCGCGCTCATGCAGGACCAGGTGGACGCGCTGCGCGCGCTCGGCGTCAACGCCGGCTTCCTCAACTCCACGCAGGACCTCGACGAGCGCCGCGTCGTGGAGGCCCAGTTCCTCGCGGGCGAGCTCGACCTGCTCTACCTCGCGCCGGAGCGGCTGCGCGTCCCGGCGGCGGTCGAGCTGCTCGACCGGGGCGACGTCGCGCTGTTCGCGATCGACGAGGCGCACTGCGTGTCGCAGTGGGGGCACGACTTCCGGCCCGACTACCTGATGCTGTCCGGCCTGCACGAGCGCTGGCCGGACGTGCCGCGCATCGCGCTGACCGCGACCGCGACGGAGGCGACCCGCGCCGAGATCGCGTCCCGGCTCCGGCTGGAGGACGCCCGGCACTTCGTCGCGAGCTTCGACCGCCCGAACATCCAGTACCGGATCGAGCCGAAGACCGACACGAAGCGGCAGCTCCTCCGGCTGCTGCAGACCGAGCACAAGGGCGACGCGGGCATCGTGTACTGCCTGTCCCGCAACTCGGTCGAGAAGCACGCCGCGTTCCTCACCGAGAACGGCATCGAGGCACTCCCGTACCACGCGGGCCTCGACGCCGAGACGCGCGCCGCGAACCAGGCGCGGTTCCTGCGCGAGGACGGCCTCGTCATCGTCGCGACGATCGCGTTCGGCATGGGCATCGACAAGCCGGACGTCCGGTTCGTCGCGCACCTCGACCTGCCGAAGTCCGTCGAGGGCTACTACCAGGAGACGGGCCGCGCCGGGCGCGACGGCCTGCCGTCCACGGCCTGGCTCGCCTACGGGCTGCAGGACGTCGTCAACCTCCGCAAGATGATCGACTCCGGGGAGGGCGACGCCGCGTTCCGCCGCCGCCAGTCCCTGCACCTGGACGCGATGCTGGCGCTCTGCGAGACCGTCGAGTGCCGCCGCGTCCAGCTGCTGAACTACTTCGGGCAGTCCGGCGAGCCGTGCGGCAACTGCGACACGTGCCTGTCCCCGCCGGAGACGTGGGACGCGACCGTCCCGGCGCAGAAGGTGCTGTCGGTGATCGTCCGACTCGAGCGGGAGCGGCGGCAGAAGTTCGGCGCCGGGCACATCATCGACATCCTGCTCGGCAAGAAGAACGCCAAGGTCATCCAGTTCGACCATGACGCGCTGAAGTCGTTCGGCATCGGCACCGAGCTGCGCGAGGCGGAGTGGCGCGGCGTCGTCCGGCAGCTGCTCGCGCAGGGGCTCGTCGCGGTCGAGAGCAACCACGGCACGCTCGTCCTGACCGAGGCGAGCGCGGACGTGCTGCGCGGGGAGCGCAAGGTGCCGATGCGCCGCGAACCCGAACGGGCCCCGGCGAAGGCGGCGAAGGCCGCGAAGGACCGCAAGGCGCCCGTCGAGCTGCCCGCCGAGGCGGCGCCGCTGTTCGAGCGGCTCCGCGCCTGGCGCGCCGCCACCGCCAAGGAGCAGGGCGTCCCCGCCTACGTGATCTTCCACGACGCGACGCTCCGCGAGATCGCGACGGCCCGGCCGTCGTCCCTGGCCGAGCTGGGCAAGGTCAGCGGCGTCGGCGAGAACAAGCTCGCCAAGTACGGCGAGCAGGTCCTCGAGACCCTCGCCGAAACCGCCTGACTCTTGCCAGGGGCGGGGGTAGTCCCCGGCAGGCGACGTTGAGCTCTAGGAGAGGGCGGCGGCGGTTTCGCGGGCGGCGCGGTGGCCGGACTCGACCGCGCCGTCCATGTACCCGGCCCAGCGCGTGGCGGTCTCGGTGCCGGCCCAGTGCAGCGGCCCGACGGGCCTGCGGAGGGCCGGTCCGAACCGCGTCAGCGTGCCGGGCGTGGCGAACGCGCCGTAGCAGCCGCGCGAGTACTCCTCCTCCGCCCAGTCCCGCTCGATGAACGCGATCGGGTCGCGGGCGCGGGGGCCGAAGTACCCGGCGAGGTCGGCGAGGACCCGCTCGCGGCGCGCCGCCGGGTCGAGCCGCGCGGCGGCGTCGGCATGCCGGCCCTCCAGGAACCCGACGAGCACCCCGGGCGCCCCGCTCTCCGGCGTGTTGTCGAAGACGACGGCGAACCCGCGGCGGTCGCTGTTGGCCTGGCCGCTGAAGCCGTCCGCGCGCCAGAACGGCTCGTCGTACACGACGTTCACCTTGATCACGCGGCCCATCGGCAGGCGCTGGACGAGCTGGTCGCGGTCGCCCGGCAGGCCGGGCGCGTACCGGATCCGGGCGGCGAGCGGCGGCGGGACGGCGATGACGGCGCGCCGCGCCCGCACCTCCGCGCGGGGCGTTCGGAGCCGGACGGAACCGTCGGTCCACTCGATCTCGGTGACGGGCGCGTCGAGGACGACCCGTTCGCCCAGCTCGTCGGCCAGCGCGAGCGCGATCCGCTGGGAGCCGCCGGAGACGCGGTCCTGCTGCGCGCCGCCGGTCGTCTCGATCAGCGGGTCGAGGCCGCCGGCGGACGCGACGTAGAAGCCCGCCCACAGCGCGGACATGTCGTCCGGCTCCGCCGCGAACACCGCCTGCGTGATCAGCCGCATGAAGGAGCGGCCCGCGCGCGTGTGCAGGTTGCGCCGGATCCAGGTGCCGAACGTCGCGCCGTCGAGCCGCGCCGCGTGCGCCGCGGCCCACGGCTCGTCCACCGGGATGCGGCGGGCGAGCCGGTCGAGGCGCGCCGAGCCCTGGCCGATGTCGAGGATCGCGGCCGGGGAGAGGCGCGGGACCCGTCCCTTGTACGCGCTGCGGCGGCCGCCGAACTCGGCGATGTGCCGTCCCTCGTCGTAGGTCGGGTAGGTGGTGAGCCCGAGGTCGCGGATCAGCGCGAGCACCTCGTCCTGCCCGGGCCCGACCCACTGGCCGCCGACCTCGATCGTCCCGCCGCCGGGGAGCTCGCCGTTCAGCAGGCGGCCGCCGACGCGGTCGCGGGCCTCCAGGACGACGGCGTCGTGCCCGTCCCGGACGAGGTCGCGGGCCGCGACCAGGCCCGCCGCACCCGCGCCGACGATCGCGACATCGGCCTCCATGGCGCCTCCCGTACGCTTTGAATCTCACATACGTCTTGTATGTGTTATACATACCGCGTGGAGCCTGTCAAGAGCCGCCGCGAGCAGTACGTCGAGAGCACCCGCGCGGCCCTCCTCGGCACCGGCCGCCGCCACTTCGCCGAGCGCGGCTTCGCCGACGTCTCCGCCGAGGAGCTGGTCCGCGCCGCCGGCCTCACCCGCGGCGCCCTCTACCACCACTTCAACGGCAAGCAGGGCCTCTTCGAAGCCGTCTTCGAGGAGCTCGAGGACGAGGCCGCCCAGCGCATCGCCGCCGCGATCACCGGCGCGGGCGGCGACGCGTGGCGCCGGGGCACCGCCGGGATCCGCGCGTTCCTCGACATCTGCGCCGAGCCCGGCTACCGCCAGATCGTGCTGCTCCAGGGCCCCATCGCGCTCGGCTGGCCGCGCTGGCGCGAGCTCGACCGGCGCTACCTCGGCGGCCTCCTGGAGGACGGCCTCACCGCGATCCTCGGCGCCGCCCCCGCGCATCCGCTGCCCCTCACGGCCACCGCCCTCTACGGCGCGCTCACCGAGCTCGCCCTCACCATCGCCGACGCCGACGACCCGGCACGGGCCCGCGACCAGGCCGTCCGGCTGGTGGTCGCGATGCTGAAGGGCGTGCGCACCTTCAACTGACCGCCCCGGAGACGGGACGGTCGGGAGACGCGCAGCCGATTCCCAGGGTTCTCCCAGGATCCGCCACGGACTTCTGCCAGCCGCCCCCGCTTCAATGGCCGTCATGCGAACCAACAGGAAGACCATCGCCGCCGGGGCCGGCGCCGCCGGACTGCTCGGGCTCGGCCTGTACCTCGCCGTCCCGGCCGCCGCGAACTCCGCCCCGTCCCCCTCCCCCTCCGCGACGAGCGCCGCGCCGAAGGCGCACCCCGGCCACGGCAAGCGCCTGGCCGCCCTCCGCCGCGTCCGCGGCGTGCACGGCGAGGCCACCGTCCGCACCAAGGACGGCTTCCGCCTCGCCGACTGGCAGCGCGGCAAGATCACCGGCATCTCCGGGACGACCCTCACCGTCCGCAGCGCCGACGGCGCCACCTGGACCTGGACCACCAACGGCGACACCCGCGTCCGCAAGGACGGCGGCAAGTCGACGGTGTCCGCGCTCGCGAGCGGCGCGCAGGTGTTCGTCCTGGGCGAGCGGACGGGCGACACCCGCACCGCCAAGCTCATCCGCGAGCCGAAGAAGAACTGACCACCGCCGCGGCCCGGCGGCCCATGCCCGCCGGGCCGCCGGGCCGTGCGGCCGGTCGACCGCCGGCGGAAGGTAGTTTCGAGGCAGGACGGCGGCCGGGCGCGGTGCCCGGCCGGAGGCCGACGGCGGGAGCCGATGAGCGAGAACCGGCGCGTGCTCGTCGTGGACGACGAGGCCAACATCCGCGACCTCATCGAGGTCGCGCTGCGCTTCCACGGCTTCGCCACCGTCACGGCGGCGTCCGGGGAGGACGCGCTGCGCGCCGCCGCCGCCGAGCGGCCCGACCTCGTCCTGCTGGACGTCATGCTTCCCGACCTCGACGGGTTCGAGGTGTGCCGGCGGCTCCGCGCGGGCGGCGACCAGGTCCCGGTGATCTTCCTGACCGCGCGGGACACCCCGTCCGACACCGTCACCGGGCTCACCCTCGGCGGCGACGACTACGTCACCAAGCCGTTCTCGATCGAGGCGCTGATCGCCCGGGTGCGGGCGGTGCTGCGGCGCGCCGCGCCGCCCGCCGGCGGGGTGCTGCGCGTCGCCGACCTGGAGCTGGACGAGGGCCAGTGGACGGTCCGCCGCGGCGGCGTCGAGGTGGACCTGTCCCCGACGGAGTTCCGGCTGCTCGCGCACCTGATGCGCAACGCCGGGATGGTGCTGTCCCGCGGCCAGCTCCTGGAGAGCGTGTGGGGCTGGGACCACGGCAACCCGCAGGTCGTCGAGACCTACATCAGCTACCTGCGGCGCAAGCTCGACCCGCTCGGCACGCCGCTCATCCACACCCAGCGCGGGGTCGGGTACGCGCTGCGCCCATGACGCTCAACGCCCGGCTGCTCGCCGGCCTGCTCGCCGTCACCCTCGCCGGGCTGACGATCATGGGGCTGGTCAGCGCGCTCGTCCTGCACGGCTACCTGATGCACCGGGTGGACGGGCAGCTCCAGGCCACCCGCGACCGGGCGGTCGCCCGGCTCGTCCGTCCCGGGCTGCCCGAGCAGGGCGTCGCGCCGGCCCGGTTCGTCGTGCTCGCGGTCGGCCCGAACGGCCGGGTGCGGGTGCTCAGCGGCGACGCGCCCGCGCCGGACCACGCGGTCAGCGAGGTCGAGCACCTCGGCACCGCCGGCCTCGCCGCGCGCGCCCGGTCGCTCGAACCGTTCTCCCTGCCCGGGCTGCGCGCCGTCGCCCGGCCCTGGCGCAACGGCACCGTCGTCGTCGCGTCCCCGCTGGACGAGATCCATTCGGCCGTCCGGAACCTGGTCCTCACCGAGGTCGCCACCGGCGCGCTGCTGCTCGCCGTGCTGACCCTGCTCGGCCGGTGGCTGATCCACCGCGGGCTGCTCCCGCTGAACCGGATGGCCGCCACCGCGCAGGCGATCACCGCGGGCGGCGACCTGCGCGCCCGCATGCCCGGCCCCGGCCACCGCACCGAGACCGCCCGGCTCGCGACCGCCATCAACGTGATGCTCGACCGGATCGAGCAGGCGTTCTGGGCCCGCAGCCGCTCCGAGGCCCGCGTCCGCGCGTTCGCCGCCGACGCCTCGCACGAGCTGCGCACCCCGCTCACCACCATCCAGGGCTACGCCGAGCTGTACCGGCACGGCGCCCTCGGCCCGGACGAGCTGCCCGACGCGATGCGCCGCATCGAGGACGAGGCCGGCCGGATGAACCGGCTGGTCAGCGACCTGCTCGACCTCGCCCGCCTGGACCGGGAGGCCGCCGTCCAGCCCGCCCCGACCGACCTCGTCGCGCTGGCCAGGGACGCGGTGGCGGACGCGACCGCCGCCGCGCCCGGCCATCCCGTCCGGCTCGACGCGCCCGGCGAGCTCGTCGCGACCGTCGACGAGGCCCGCATCCGGCAGGTCTTCGCGAACCTGCTCGCCAACGTCGCCGCCCACACCCCGCCCGGCACGCCCGCGACGCTCCGGCTCGCGCCCGGCGTCATCGAGGTCGCCGACGAGGGGCCCGGCATGGCGCCCGAGGACGCGGCCCGCGCGTTCGAGCGCTTCCACCGCGCCGAGCAGGGCAGCACCGGCGCCGGCCTCGGCCTGCCGATCGTCGCCGCCATAGCCGCCGCCCACGGCGGGCGCGCCGAGCTCCTCACCCGCCCGTCCGGCGGGACGACCGTCCGCATCACCCTCCCCGAGGTGCCCCCGCCCGCCCCGTGACCGGCGCGTCATGCCCCTTCCGGAGCCGCCCTCGCGGATCAGGTGACCGGCGCGTCATGCCCCTTCGGAGCCGCCCTCGCGGGTCAGGTGACCGGCGCGTCATGCCCCTTCCGGAACCGCCCTCGCGAGTCAGGTGACCGGCGCGTCCCAGGCCGCCTTCCAGGTCGCCGGGCCGACGACGCCGTCCACGCCGAGGCCCTTCTCGCGCTGGAACGCCCGGCACACCTCCTCCGACGCCGGGCCGTACGCACCGTCCACCGCGATGGACCAGCCGCGCGCCTTCATCCGCGTCTGCCACGTCCGCACGTCGTCGCCGTGCATGACGGGCGGCTGCGTGATGTACCGTCCGGGCCACGCCGGGGCGTGCGGCGCCGATGCCCCGCCCACCTTCCACTGCCCGTAGTCGTCGTGGACGGCCCGGTCGTAGTCGACCCCCACCCCGTTGATCCGGTGGTCGTTGGAGTACTGCTGGAGCTGCGCGCGGGAGTCCCAGTTCCCGCCCGACCACGCGTACGTCTGCCACCCGAACGTGATCTTCTTCGCGTCGAAAGCCCGCTTGACCGGCCAGTACCCGCCGTACAGGCCCACCCGCCCGCGTCCGAGGACGGACGCCGCGCCGTCCGCGTACGCGTTGATCGCCGCCTGCTGCTGCGGCGTCGCGTCGAAGTCGACCGCGAAGTAGATCGGCCGGTCTCCGGGCATCCCGCAGGCCTTCGCCTGCGCGGCGGCGTCCCGCGCGTCCGCGGCGCCGCCGTCCCGCCCCGACAGCGCCCGCGACGCCGTGCTCTCCCACACGACGACCAGCCACAGGCCGGCCTCCGACAGCTCCCGCGCCTCGGCGGCCGTCAGGTTCTTGCCGGTCGTGTCGTGCGAGAGGTAGCGGCAGACGAACTTCGCCCCCGCGTTGCGCAGCGCGGACGCACCCGGGCGTCCCCACGCGTAGTCGACACCGAACACGCTCATCCCGTCGTCCCTTCACCGGGGGTCCGTCGGAGGCAGGCAACACCCCGCGAACCGCCACGACCACCGATGTTCCGCGTTGTTCAGCACATCGCCGTCCGAACGCCGCATCGGGCACCGGACGTCCGTCATCTTCTGGCGATTCTTTGGTGAAGCGACGTGAAACAGGACAGTGACCTGAGACACATGCGGAGTTATGATCGCTTCGAGGCCAGCGACACTACGGGTCTCCGCAGTTACTGGGCGCATCTGACGCGCGTCCAACCTCGCGCCAGATGCACGGCATGACGGTGAGGTCGGACCAGCATGCGGCAAGGCGAGTCCCTGTCCCGCCGGTGCGGCCTTTCCGAACGTCTGTTCCCGCGTTCCCTCGTCCATCCCCGCCTGCTCCCGAGCAAGCCGCGACGTGGGGACTCCAGCGAGGAGGCAACATGACCTACGTCGAGCAAGAGTCCACTCCTCAGACCCCGCCCGCGGTCGCCGACCCCGCCCCGCTCGGGCTGGCCGCGTTCGCCCTCACCACGTTCCTTCTCTCCGCCAAGAACGCCCAGTGGACGGACGGCACCGACGCCTGGCTCGGCTACGCGCTCGGCTACGGCGGCCTCGTCCAGCTCCTCGCCGGGATGTGGGAGTTCCGCAACCGCAACGTGTTCGGTTCGACCGCCTTCTCCACGTACGGCGGCTTCTGGATCGGGCTCGGGCTGTACATCCTGCTCGTCGCCAAGGAGGGCAACGCCGACCAGGTCGCCAACGACCTCGGCTGGATCCTGCTCGCCTTCGCGATCTTCAACACGTACATGCTGCTGTGGAGCACGCAGGTGAACCTCGCCGTCTTCGGCGTCTTCCTCACCCTGGAGATCACCGAGATCGTGCTGTTCATCGGGAACTTCTCCACCAACGAGACGACGATCAAGGTCGGCGGCTACATCGGGGTGATCACCGCGCTGGTCGCCTGGTACACCTCCGCCGCGGGCGTGATCAACGGCATGCTCGGCCGGACCGCGCTGTTCGTCGGCAAGCCGATGTTCAACCTCACCCCGACCAAGCCCTGACCCGCCCGTCCGGAGGCCCCTCGCGCACCTCGCGAGGGGCCTTCGCCGTCCCCCGCTCAGAGCGCGGGGCCGAGCAGGTCCCAGCGGTTCCCGGCGATGTCGAGGAACACCGCGACCCGCCCGTAGGGCTCGTCCCGCGGCGCGGTGACGAACTCGACGCCCGCGGCCGCCATCCGCTCGTGGGCGGCGTCGAAGTCGTCGACGCGCAGGAAGAACCCGACGCGTCCGGCGACCTGCTCGCCGACGGCGGCGGCCTGGCGCGGCCCGTCCGCCCGGGCGAGCAGCACGCCGGTCTGGGCCCCGGGCGGCCGGACGACGACCCACCGCTTCGGACGCCCGTCGTTGGTGCGCGAGGGCGAGTCCTCGACCAGGTCGAATCCGAGCGCCCCGGTGAAGTGGGCGATGGCCCGGTCGTAGTCGTCCACGACGATCGTGATCAGTTCGAGTCGCACCCGCCCAGTGTCCCCGCCGGGCCGGTCAGAGGGACGGGCCGGGGCCGTCGTCGTTCAGCCAGTCCCAGGCGATGCGCGCGGCCTCGAGCGCGAAACGCCCGAGAGCGGCGAAAGCCGCGATCTGCCGCCAGTTCCAGCGACGGTGGGGCTTGCTCATCCAGATCACCCTCCCTCTCCCGCCTGTCCACGGGGACGCCTCCCGGACGGACGTGCCACGTCCACCGTTCGGCCCCCTCCGACGGGGAGCGTACCCAGGACCAGGCCAGAGATATCGAACACAAGTTCGAAGTCAGCTAAAATCCGGCACCGCCCGAATCCCCAGGTCGGCGCGGCGATGAGTCCGGCGGCGCGGGCAGGTCTATCCCATGACCGATCCGACCGACTCAGCGGGAGTGGGCATGGGCCTCATCCACATCGAACTGTTCGCGACCCTCGACCTCGTCGGGCAGGCGCCCGGCGGCCCCGACGAGGACCCGGCGGGCTTCCCGTTCGGCGGCTGGCAGGCGCCCCTGCTGGACGACGTCGCCGGGGCGCAGATCGGCGCCGCCTACGAGGGCACCGACGCGCTCCTGCTCGGCCGCCGGACGTACGACATCTTCGCCGCCTACTGGCCGTACCAGGAGGGCGGGCAGGACAACGAGATCGCGACGCTGTTCAACAGCGTCCCGAAGTACGTGGCCTCCCGCGGCGAGCCCGACCTCCCGTGGGCCGGGTCCACACAGCTCGGCCCGGACCTGCCCGCCGCGGTGCGCGAGATCCGCGACCGGCACGAGCACGTGAAGGTCGTCGGGAGCCTGGACCTGGTGCAGACCCTCCTGCGCGAGAGGCTCTTCGACCGCCTCGACCTCTGGGTGCACCCGATCGTCCTCGGGGTCGGGAAGAAGGTGTTCGACGGCGGCGCGGTGCCCGCGAACGTCACGCTGCTCGAACCGCCGGCGGCCACCCCGAAGGGCACCGTGTACCTGCGCTACGGGCTCGCCGACGGCACGCCGGCGACGGGGGACATGAGCGCGCCCGACCGGGGAGTCTGAACCCGGTCAGGCGGGGCTGGGACCTCGTTCACCAGCCGATACCGGCCGCGACCGGCCGGTGGTCGCTGCCGGTGGCGGGCAGCACCCATGAGCTCTCCGGCTTCACGCCGCGGACGAGGATCTGGTCGATCCGCACCATCGGGAACTCCGCGGGCCAGGTGAAGCCGAAGCCGTCGCCGGCCGCGACCTGGGCGGAGCGCAGCCGCGAGGTGATGCCGGCGAACGCGCGGTCGTCCGTGGTGCCGTTCAGGTCGCCGAGCAGCACGACCCGCTTGTTCTGCTCCGCGGCGATGGCCCTGGCGAGCGCCTGCGCGTTCCGGTCGCGCGAGTCCGTCCAGAAGCCGGCCCTGGGATTCACCCGCACGGACCCCAGGTGGGCCACGTACACCGCCAGCGGTCCGTGCTTCGTGGCGACCGTGGTGCGCAGCGCCCGGGAATAGGACAGCTTGAGGGCTTCCGGCTTCGTCGCCGCCAGCGGCCCGTAATCCGTCTCGATGTCGACGGGCCGTGTGTCCGACAGCGGCAGCTTGCTCCACAACCCGACCGTGCCCTGCACCGCGTGGTACGGATACGCCTTCGCCAGCTCCTTCTCGTACGTGCCCTTGGCCTGCTGGGTCAACTCCTCCAGTGCCAGCACGTCCGCCTTGGAAGCGGCCAGGTCGCGGGCGGTGCCCGCCGGGTCGGGATTGTCGGCGCCGACGTTGTGGCTGACCACCGTGAGGTCGGCGCCCGGGTGGGACTTGTCGGTGAGCAACCCGCCGAAGAGGTTCAGCCACACCGCGACCGGCAGCAGCAACGCGACCACCGCGGAGGGGGAACGGCGCCACACCGCCCCGGCCAGCAGGACGGGGACGAACAGGCCCAGCCATGGCAGCAGGTTCTCCACCAGGCTGCCGAGGTTCCCGATCCGGTTCGGGATCTCCGCGTGCAGCAGCATGACCAGGCCCAGCAGCAGCGCCAGCGCCACGAGCACCGGGCCGCGTTTCCAACTTTCCGGCCGGGAGCCGGCGCGGACCACCCGCCGGACGCGCGCGCGGACGCCCCCGCGCCAGGTCCCGGCGTCGGCGGGCCGCTCCTCGGCGTCGTCGCGTTCGGTCTCCGCGGTGTCCGCCTGTGCCATCGTCCGTCCTCGTTCACTGCCGTGATCAGGCCGCGAGGAGCCAGCGAATCCGGCGGGTCGTCGTTCGTGCCGAGTGATGACCACGGGCCAAGGACCAACCGACCCTTGACCTGGTGTCTCGGCTCCCGATGCTACGAAGCGACGCATATCGTCGGCGTATCGAAAACCGCGCACACGCGCCGCACCGGCCGCTTTCGTCACGCATAAGGCTCGCGACGCCGGGAACTGTCGTCGCAAAGCCACAGACCGTGACCGTCTATACGCAGGAGGGTCGGTGCGCTCCTCGCATGGCACCCGAATCCAGCAGCTCCCCCGGCGTTTCGGCTCTGGAAGAAGCGGCCCGTGCCCTGCTGGCCGTCTGGCATCGGGCCCGCCGCACCGTCGCGGGGCACCTGTCACCGGTACAGCTGGACGCGATGGAGGTCGTCGCCGTCCGTCCCGGCCTCACCCTCAGCGAACTCGCCGACGAACTACGCATCCTCCCTTCCTCTGCCAGCCGCCTGTGCGACCGCCTGGAGACCGCCTCGCTGCTCGAGCGCGCCCCCGCCCGCGCTGACCGCAGGCAGGTCGCCCTTCACCTCACCCCGGACGGCACGGACCTCTTCAACGACCTGCGCCGGCACCGCAGCGCCGACCTGCAGACCGTCCTGGAACACATGACCGGCACCGAACGCACCCATCTCCAGCGCGGCCTGGACGCCTTCACCCGCCACGCCCGCGCCCGCGGGCCCGTGCCGACCGCCGACGCCTCTCCCTGACCAGCGGCTCTCACGCAGACGGCTCGACCGAGCGCGCCGCCGGCGCCGGTCGATGTTTGACGAACGCCGCGGCAAGGTACTTATAATTCTAGTTGCAGGGTTCTTCCTCCCTGCGAGGCAGAGACAAATCCCGGGCGTGGAGGCCCCGGGGATCTTCGGAGGTGAGCGAGCGATGCTGCTGACGTCGATCGACCCGTTCGTGCAGGAGTTCGAGCGCCAGTTCGACCGCGCGGTCCGGCAGGCCGGGCTGAGCGGCCGCGGCGAGGGTGCGGGGATGCCGATGGACGGGATCCGCCGCGCCGACGACGTCGTCCTGCGGTTCGACCTGCCCGGGATCGACCCCGGCTCGATCGAGGTCACCGTGGACCGCGGCGTGCTGACGGTCAGCGCCCGGCGCGAGGAGGAGTTCGGCGAGGACGAGCGCGTCTTCGTCCGCGAGCGCACGATGGGCGCCTTCACCCGCCGCGTCTACCTGTCGGAGCACCTGGACGCCGACGCGATCGAGGCCGCCTACAACAACGGCGTCCTGGCCGTCCGCATCCCCGTCCTGGAGCAGGCGAAGCCCCGCAAGATCGCCGTCCAGGCCGCCGACCAGAAGGCCATCCGCACGTGACCGCGAGCCGGAACGGCCGGCCCGCCACGGATCCGCGGTGACCGGCACGGCACCCGAGGGTCTGCCCGGCCCCGGCCGGGCAGACCTTCCGCATGCGGGCGGCACGAGGAAGAAGGAGCGCCGGTGAAACTGCCCATGGACGACGAGCACGCGGCGCTGTTCACCGTCGGGCAGGTCGCGGACATGCTGCAGGTCCAGCAGGCGTTCCTGCGCCGCATCGACACCCACCAGATCGTCTCGCCGCAGCGCTCGGCCGGCGGGCAGCGCCGCTA
The DNA here is from genome assembly GCF_040651755.1 of Actinomadura sp. NPDC048394. NCBI lineage: Bacteria > Bacillati > Actinomycetota > Actinomycetes > Streptosporangiales > Thermomonosporaceae > Actinomadura > Actinomadura sp. NPDC048394. The sequence continues at coordinate 62,469 of NZ_JBEZJL010000047.1, forward strand.
CAGCCGCGCCGAGATCGGCCGCATCCAGCAGGTCGTCACCATGATGGGTGAGGGCATGACCCTGCCCGCCATCCGGCGGATCTTCGAGCTGCAGCACGAGCTCGCCGAGCTCACCCGCGAACGCGACGCGCTCGCCGCGCGCCTGACCGCGCTCGGCCAGGACCCCGCCGCCCGGCCCGGGCCCCGCCCGGCGGGAGAGTGACGCGACGTCCGAGCCGCTCCATGGTCCGGGGACGGCCGGAGCTTCCTCCACCTGTTTCGTGATCAGAGCTGCATGAGCTTGCCGACGAGGGCGGTGAGCTGGGCGCGTTCGCTCGCGGTGAGAGGGGCGAAGGTCTCGTCCAGGTAGGAGGAGACGGTGCTCTCGGCCTCGGCGAGGCGTTCGCGGCCCTTGCCGGTGATGGTGACGGCGTAGGAGCGGCGGTCGTCGGGGTTGCGTTCGCGGCGGACGAATCCGGACCGGTCCAGGTCGTCGCACACGCTCACCATGACGCTGCGGTCGATGCGCAGTTCCTCGCTGAGCACCTGCTGGGAGCAGGGGCCGACGGCGTCGAGCATCTTCAGCACCAGGTGCTGGCCGACGCCGAGGCCGTGCCGGGTGGCGTGGGCGTCGGCGGCGCGGGCCAGGGACGCCGAGGCGCGGCACATCGCGATGTCCGGGCGTTCGGCCGCCAGCGTCGGGAAGTACGCCGGCCGGGCGGGCTTGGAAGGCATGGGTCTCCTGCACTGTCGACCCGCCCGAGGCTACCAGAACCATCTGCCGGTCAATTGTTTGACAGCAGATCATTTGCGAGCATACGGTTTCGTCTCGTTGCAGATCGTCTGCTCAAAGATGGAGTGGTGCTCCGGTGATGCGTCCCGACCGCCGGGCGACGGCGGCCCTGATCCTGCTGTGCGCGGCGGTGTTCCTGGACTCGATGGACCTGTCGCTGATGGGCGTGGCACTGCCCGCCATCGGCGCCGACCTCGCGCTGCCCGAAGGCACGCTGCAATGGCTGATGTCCGGCTACGCGGTCGCCTACGGCGGCTTCCTGCTCCTCGGCGGGAGGCTGGCCGACCTGCTCGGACGGCGCCGGATGTTCCTGGCGTCGCTGGCGGTGTTCGCGGCGGCGAGCCTCGCGGGCGGCCTGCTCTCCGACGGCCCGCTCCTCGTCGCCACCCGCGTGGTGAAGGGCGTCGCGGCCGCGCTGACCGCCCCGGCGGCACTGTCGCTGATCACCACGACGTTCGCCGAGGGGCCGCGCCGCAACCGGGCGCTCGGCGTGTACGCCCTGGCCGGAGCGACCGGCTACAGTGCCGGGCTGATCGCATCCGGGCTGCTCACCGAGGTGAGCTGGCGGCTGGTGTTCTTCCTGCCGGTGCCCGTCGCGCTGCTCGTGCTCGCCGCCGCCCCCAAGGTGATCCCGGCCGGACGCGCCACCGGCCCGCGCACGGGATTCGACACGGCGGGCGCCGGCGCCGTCACAGGCGGCGTCCTGCTGCTGGTCTACGCGCTCACCGAGACCAGCTGGCCCGCCGGCGTGGCGGCGCTGGCGCTGCTCGGAGCGTTCGTGGCGATCGAGCGGCACCGGCGGAACCCGCTGGTGCCGCTGGACGTGCTGCGCTCACGGCGGCTCGCCTCTGCCAACCTGGCGGCGCTGGCGTGGGCGTGCGCGACGATCGGCTGGCAGTACCCGAGCACGTCCTGTACCTGCAGGGCGTGCTCGGGTACTCGGCGCTGGACACCGGGCTGGGGATCGTCCCCATGGGCCTGGCCATCGTCGTCACCGCCAACCTGGCCGGACGGCTGATCGGACGCTGGGGCCTGCGGCGCACAGCGGCGCTCGGGCTGCTGGTGCAAGGCGCCGGGATCCTGCTGTTCCTGCGGACGGGCACGTCCAGCGGCTACGCGACGGTGCTGCTGCCCGCGCTCATCGTGCACGGTGTCGGCAACGGCCTGTCGTTCCCCAGCCTCAACATCGCCGCGGTCTCCAGCCTGCCCGACGACCGCCAAGGCCTGGCCTCCGGCCTGGTCACCTCCGCCGTCCAGATCGGGGCCGGCATCGGCGTGGCGGTGCTCGCGGCGGCGATGGCCGTCCCGGCGTCCGCGTTGGACGGGTACCGCGCGGCGTTCCTGACCGCCGGTTCCTTCTCGCTGCTCGGCGCCCTCATCGCCTACCTCGGCCTGCGGACCCGCGCCGAACCCACGACCACCGAACACGCAGCAGACGAACCGGCGACCACCGCACCGACCTCCACACGAGACTGAGGAGCACCTCGATGACCCTCGACCTGACCCCCGACGAACTGCTGTCCACCACCCGCGCCGTCCGCAAGCGGCTCGACCTCGACCGGCCCGTCCCGCGCCGGCTCATCGAGGAGTGCGTCGACCTGGCGACCCAGGCGCCCACCGGACGCAACCGGCAGCGCTGGCACTTCATCGTGGTCACCGAGCCGCGCCTGCGCCGCAAGGTCGGCGACATCTTCCGCCGCGCGCTCGCCGCCGCGGAGGGGCACCCGCTGAACGAACACGACATCCGCCGCATGAACCACGCCCCGCGCTCCACCCAGGGCGTGTTCGACGGGCTGCGGCACCTGACCGACAACATCCACCGCGTCCCGGCGTTCGTCATCCCCGCCATCGAAGGACGCACCGATCAGGCCTCGACGACCGTCCAGTCCGGCACGTGGGGGTCCATCCTGCCCGCGACCTGGAGCTTCATGCTCGCCGCCCGCGCCCGCGGCCTCGGCACCACCTGGACCACCGCTCAAGGCCCCCTCGAACACGAACTCGCCGCCGCACTGGGCGTCCCTTACGACGAGGTCATGCTCGCCGCGTTCATCCCGCTCGCCTACACGATCGGCACCGACTTCAAGCCCGCGCCCCGCATCCCCCGCGACCAGGTCCTGCACTGGGAACGATGGTGAACGCCCTGCCCCGCTGGCTTTGCGCGGTGCCGAGCGCGCGGTAGAACGCAACGCCGGCGCTGAAGGCTCACCCGCCTAGATGGGGCGCACCAGTACCTTCGGCTTCGTGCGGGGCTGGTTCCAGATCTGGAGGAGGCACCCGGACGGCTTCATATGGAAACGGAGACGGTAGTCCCCGTGGCCAGCGGGAAGCGGCGGCAGCGGCAGTTCACGTCCGGCGAGCTCGTGAAGGACGGCGTGACCATTGTTGAACCGGCAGCTCAGCTCCACGATCCGGTCGTAGGTGCGGTCGGGTTCCAGGGGCGTCGGGGAGATCGCCACGGCGAGGGGCAGGTCGCCGTCGTGGACGGGCGGCCAGAACAGTGCAGCCCCTGGGACGGCGTCGATGAGGTCGGCCGACTCGGCGTAGGCGGGGACGGGGAGGATGTCGCCGAGCGAGCGCCCGCGGTCGCGGAGGATGAACTGGCCCGCCCGGACGCGAAGTGTGAGATCGAGGTATTCCGCTGTCGCGGTGGTGCGCCGATCGGGGGCGAAGTCGGCGGGGATGCCGCCGGGGAAACCGCGCGCGGTGATGAAGTCGGCGAGTTCTTCGTCGGTCACTTGGAGCGCGCGTTCGGTGATGCCGGGAACGTCACCCGGTTCGGGCCGCTCGAAGGTGGCGACAGCGAAGAACGAGCCGCGGGCGCCCGGCTCGGGGGGTTGCCACCGGGTGACGCGGACCATTCCGCATTTCCGGCAGGCGGCGCGGTTGATGTTGGTGGTCTTCCCCGCCGTGTCGGTCTCGGTCTCGGTCACTTCGAGGCGGGTCTGGCCGGGGATGTCGTGGTCGTGGCCGCAGGCGCGGATGATCTGCTCCATCGCGACGTCGTCCCGGTTCGGGAAGGGCATCATCAGCGGTCACCTCGCGGGCGGGTCAGCAGGTTCCGGCGGCGTTCGGGCGTGAGGGCGGCCGCCACGGCGGGGTCCGCGAGCAGGGCGACCGGTGCGATGTGGTCGGGGGTGCGCGGGCGCCAATGGGCGAACGCGGCGTCGATGTCCCGCCAAAGGGCGTCGGGGTCGGTTCCGTGCTCGTCCACCGCGTTCCGGATCAGGGCGTCGAATTCGGGATTGCCATACGTCATGGGGGGCTCGCCGTTGTGGAGCCGAGCCTGGTATTCGGCGACCAGAAGGAGAAGGTCCGGGTTGTTGCTGTTCACCGCCATCTGCAGTTGGGAGCTGCGGCCGGGCGTGGAGCACTCGGCGTGCTTGGCGAACAGCAGAGGCAGGAACTCCTCGGTGAACAAGGGATCGGCCAGGAACCCCTCGGGCACGAAGCTGGGATTCAGCAACCGACCGAATGAATGCCCGGCGGGGCGTTCGAAGAAAAGCTGGAGTTGGGCGCGCAGGACGGTGGCGCGTTCCCGGCCGAACTCCTCGGCCTCGGCCAGGACCGCGTCGGCGGCGTCGGCGTCGCCGCTGAGGGCGTCCAGGCGGGCTTGTTCGACCTTGGCGTCCCAGGAGTCGCGGGTTTCGCCTTCCGGTTTGCGCATCTGGTGGAACTCGGCGTAGAGGTCCTCCATCAGCGCGGTGAAGGACGCGAACCGCTCGGGCGGTGCGGCTCTCCAGGAGAACAGGCTGTAGGCGGCCCATTCGCCCGAGGCGTCGACGTCGCCGGGGTCCAGGAACAGGATCCCGGCGTCGGCCTCCCTGGAGATCAGCAGCCCGCGGCTCAGGCAGGTGCCCTCCCGCTGGTCGTCCTCGCAGAGTTCCGCCCAGCTGTCGTCCCAGTGAGGCGCCAGGTCGCGGAGCCATCCGATGTCGGACGTGTCGCGCATCCGCCAGACGAAGATCCCGGCGTCGCGCCAGCCGTCCGTCGTCAGGAGGAACTCCCGGTAGGACGGCGGCAGCCGCATGCCGATCCGCGCCTCGGCCGCCGCGACGGCCTGCTCGGTGGCCGGTTCGAAACCGAGCCAGCGGGTGCGCTCCACTTCCGGATCGGGTTCGGTATCGGCGCTCCGAACCCATTCGTCGCTCCAGCGCGTCAGCCACGATCGCCATTCCATGAAGGGCATCCTGCCGACCGCCCACGACATTTCCCGGCCGCGCTCAGACGCAGCCTGGACCTTGACGCTGCGAAGCCGGGCGCCGGGCTCTCGTAGACTCCGCGGTCATGACGGAACGATGGCCCTTCATCCACCACGTGACCTTCATCGCCGCGGACCTCGAGGCGAGCACGCGCTTCTACACCGCCGCATTGAAGCCTCTGGGCGTCGTCGGGGAGGCGGCTGACGGCGGAGCGGAGTTCTGGGAGGAGGAGCTGGACACCCCGTCCTTCGGTCTGTATCCGGCGGGCGATGCCACGGTGACGCGGGGCGCGCACATCGCCTTCACCGCTCGCGACCGGGACGCGGTCGACGCCTTCTACACGGCCGCGCTGGCGGCCGGCGGCAGCTCCCGGCACGAACCGCGGCTTTGGCCCGAGTACAGGGCCTATTGCGCGTTCGTTAACGACCCGGACGGCAACAACGTCGAGGCGGTGTACAAGGAGCAGGCGTAGGCGCGGGGGGTCATTCCTGGGTTTCCCGCGGGTCCGAACCGCGCAGGAAGCGCTCGCCGAGCGGCGTCAGGGCGTGGTGCACCGTCTTGCCCCGGCGCTCGCTGGTGATGAGACCGGCGCCGCGAAGGGCGGTGGCATGCTGGGACGCGGACGCCGCGCTGATCTTCAGCCGGGCCGCCAGCGCCCCCGTCGTGAGCTCCCGCTGCGCGCCGACCACCCGGATCACCGCCGCGCGCGTCCGGCCGAACACCTGCGGCAGGGCGTCGCGCCCGCCCGTCGCGCCGAACGGACGCGACGCGGGGACCACCACGGCCACCGGGCCGTCGCCGGCGATCAGGACGCGCGGCTCGGTGACGAACGGCGAGAGGACGAACTGAAGGCCCCGCCCCCGCAGGTGCACGTCGCCGTCGCGCAGCGTCTCGACCTCCAGAACCGGTGACGACCAGCGGATACCGGCGTGCAGGCTGCCCAGCAGGCCGCCGATTCCGCGGTCGGCCATCGTCCGGGCATGGACGCCCGCCTCGGCGGACAGGTGGGCGTCCATACCCGACCACAGGTCGGCCAGCGCGACCCGGTGGAAGTCACGGACCCCGCGGATGAGCGCCCGCATCGCCTCCACGTCCCCGGCGGCCAGGCGGGACAGCCACGAAACCGGCGGCCGCGGACCGTACGTCCGCTCGAGTTCCGCGCGGATGCGCCGCACGGGCGTCGAGGCGACGGCGTCGAGCTCCGATTCGAACCCCGGCACGTGCGTGTACGGCGTCAGGAAATCGGGGAGCAGGCGTCCGGGCGGGACCAGGTCGAGCAGCAGACGCGACGGGCCGGTGAGCCTCGTGCGCGTCCGCGCCCGCCACGGGCCGGGAACCGGCTCCGGCCCGGTCCCGCGCAGGGCCTGCGCGCCGAGGACGGTCTGGGCGATCGGCGAGAGGCCCGGAGTGATGCGGATCCGGGTGAGGTCCTCGTAGTCGAGCCAGAGCCGCAGCATGGCCGGAATTTACAACATTTAGGCTATTTTCAAAATCATTGCACCGGGGCCGGGGCCTCCTGGAAGGTGCGGGCATGAAACGCCTCCGCCTGCTGTGCCGCACCGTTCCGCTGATGGTGTTCGCCGCCCTTACCGCGGTCGCGCTGCCCGCCCGCGCCGATGCCCGCGAGGGCGACATCGACGGAGTCCCCTACCGCGTCGAGGTCCCCGCCCACTGGAACGGGACGCTTCTCCTGTGGAGCCACGGCGCGTACAGCCTGGAGTCCCCCGCGCCCTCGGACATCGAACTGACGAACCATCCGGCCACCAAGCAGTGGCTGCTCGACCACGGATACGCGCTGGCGGCCTCGCAGCTCCGCGTCCCGCGCGGCTGGGGCGTCGTCGAGTCGGGCCTCAAGGACCAGACGGCCCTGCTCGACTGGTTCACGGCGAACGTCGGCAAGCCGCGGCGCACCATCTCGGCGGGCGCGTCCGCCGGCGGCCTCACCGCCGTCCTGCTGGCGGAACGCAACCCGCGCCGCTTCGCCGGCGTCGCCTCCCTCTGCGGAGTCCTCGGCGGCACGACCGGCCACTTCAACAGCGCCCTCGACGCGGACTTCGCGATCAAGACGCTTCTCGCGCCCAACCTCGACCTGGTCCATATCAAGGACCCGCAGGCGAACACGACCAACGCCCGCCGCGCACTCGGAGCCGCCCTCGACTCCCCCCAAGGACGCGCCCGCCTCGCCCTCGCCGCCGCCCTCGCCGACATCCCCGGCCGCTACGCCTCGCGCGCACCGGCACCCGACACGGTCGCCGGCCAGGTCGAACAGCAGACCTACTACGCCGCCTACGACCGGGGCGCCTTCTGGGGCCTCGCCCGCACCGACATCGAGCAACGCGCCGGCGGCAACCCGTCCTGGAACACGGGCGTGGACTACCGGACGCTCCTAGCCCGCTCCTCCCAGAAGCAGCTGGTGAAACGCGCCTACAGCGAGGCCGGTCTGAGCCTCCGCGACGACCTCGCCCGCCTCGACGCAGCGCCCCGCGTCAAGGCCGACCCCACGGCCGTCCGCTACCTCGACCGCTACGGCACCCCCACCGGCCGCACCCCCTGGCCAGTGGTGACCCTGCACACGACCGGCGACGGCAACGTCCCCCCGGAGAACCAGCGCCGGTACGCCGCGCAGGTGCGCCGCGCGGGCGACCCGGCCAACCTGAGGCAGCTCTACGTCGACCGCGGCTACCACTGCTCCTTCACCGCCTCCGAAGAGATCACGACCCTCCGAACCCTCCTGACCCGGATCGGCACCGGCCACTGGCCGACCACCCAGCCGACCGCGCTGAACAGCGCCGCCACCGAGCTCGGCCCCGACTACCAGACCGTCTTCGACACGGACCCGGAACCGGGCCTGCACCCGACGACCCCGTCCTTCACCCACTACCACCCAGGCCCGTACCTACGCCCATAAGCCACAGTCAGAGGCCATGGTCCGCGGGGGCGAACCATGGCCTCTGACCTCCTCCCCCTTGCGATCACTCCGCCTATCGAAACACGAAAATAATCGCCTATACACACAAAACTGAATATATCTGGAAGATCACCGCGTGCGCCGCTACCCTCCCATCGTGCCTGATCGAATCCTTGCGGAGCTGGCGGCGCTGGAGACGGGGGAAGCCGATCTCCGGCGCGCATACGAGCGGCTGGAAAGGGTGCTGGATCGCCTGGACGGCGATCTGCGCACGTCGTTAGATTCCTGGTCAGGGGAGGCGCGCGCGGCCTACGACCAGGCGCATCACGAATGGATGCAGGCCGCGCGCGATATGGCGCGCCAGGTGGACGAGCTGCATCGGTACGTCGCCCGGGCACGGCACAACTTCCACGCCTCCCTCCAGGTGAACCACGGCATGTGGAACCCGTCATGAGCCCACCACCGAAACCGGCTTCGCCCGTTCCGGCACGGGTCGACATCACGCCCGAGACGGTCGACCGGGCCGCGGCCAACTTCGCGATCGGCCAGCAGGACCTGATCAAGGCGTACACGGCCCTTTCGCAAAAGCTGTCCGCGCATTCGTCGGGCATGGCCGGCTTCGACAAGGCCGCTCACCAGTTCGCCGCCTTGTACGATCCAGCCGCCAGGGCCGCCTACCAGGCATTCCACAAGGCGATCGAGGCGTTGGGCGGCACCTCCCTCGGCCTCTCCCAGACGGTCAACAATCACCTGGCCGCCGACCACCACTCCCGCGCCGACCGCCCCGGCGGCGGGCCGCCGCGCTTCCCGCCGCATCCGGTGACGCAGAACTTCGCGGTGGCCACCGCGCCCCCGTCGGTGCTGGGGGCGATGAGCTGGGCGCCCAACACCACCGTCCCGCTCGTCCGCCACGCGATCCCGCACCTGCCCGGCTGGGTGGACGGCCTGCTCGGCACGTCCAACGACTGGCCGCAGGGCAACCCGGACATGTTCGATCACACCGGCGACGCCTGGGCGGAGGCCGCCCGGGAGATCGGCCAGGTCGCCTCGTGGCTGAACTGGACGATCACCACCATCCTCGACCCGGCCGACAACGCCGAACACACCACCGTCGCCAACTACTGGGCCACCCTGTACCGCCCCGGCGACACGTCCACCATCATGTCCGCGTCGCCGGCATCGCCGAACGCTGGGCCCTCCGCAAAATCCTTGCCGACCTCGTCAAGGCCACCGCCGAAACCAAGGTCGTCAAAGCCGTCCAAGCCGCCTTCGACAAGACGGTCGGCAGGGCGCTCGGCAAGGACATCGAGGCCACGGAACGCCGGCTCGGCCTCGTACCGGGCACTCCCGAGTACGAGGCCCGACTCCAGGAGCTGGCGAAGGACCCCGCCCACGGCGGCGAGATCTCCGCCAAGACGGAACGGGAGGCAGAAGTCGGCCTGCAACTGGAACGGGACGGTCTTCTGCCCGGCCCCATCAAGCGGGCCCCATTCGACGCGGCGGGGAAGGATCAAGGAGAATTCGTCGACGCGGCCGGAAATTTTTGGGACGTCAAGAGCTCTCCAGATGTCCAGCCAACTTATGGGCGCAACCCAGGCCAGCCCATCCCAAGGCCGCAATCGATCGAGCGCTTCACCAGAATGATAGATAGGGAACTAAGTGAAGGGCATAATGTAATCATCGACCCGATCGGGATGACGCCGGCGCGGTCCGACGCGTTGAGGCAAGTGGTCGCCGCCCATCCAGAGTGGCAGGACAGGGTAATATGGAAACCGTGAGCGAGAACTTCGGACGTACGCGCGGAGACGTTCGTGCTTTTCCGCGCGACGCGACCGCGAGGCAGGCTCTGGAGGCCTACCTCGACGCTCTTCCCGAGGATCCCCAGATCGTCATTCCGTCCTTCGCGGGCGACGGCCTCGACTTTTCCGGCGCCGATCTATCCGGCCTTGAGCTGCTCGGCGCCTACTTGGATGAGGCGATCCTGAACGGAGTCAAACTCCGCAATGCGCACCTTGGAGGAGCATCTCTGATCGCTGCGCACATGCGCGGCACCGACCTGAGCGGCGCACATCTGCGGAAGGCACAGGGGCGAGCCTGCGATGCGCAGAAGGCGCTGCTCGTCGACGCGGATCTCCAAAAGAGCGAGTTCGAGGACGCCGACTTGCGATACGCCGATCTCCGCGGGGCCGACCTCACAAGAGCATGGCTTGCCGGAACGGACCTGCGCGGCGCCGACCTGCGAGGGTGCACCTTCGGCGGGCCCACGACCTCGACCGGCCTCCTCGAGGTGCGCATGGCGGATTCGCGTCTCGACGGCGCCACCGGCCATGTCAGCGGCCCTGTCGACGTCGGCGCCGCGTCACCTCGGCTGCTCGACGGCGCTGACCTTCAGCGCTGGTTCGCCGACCACGGCGCACCCGAGGTCGAAGTCCATAGCTGACGATCCATCGGACGTCGGCGCCATCACCGGCCCGACGCCCGGACGTCGTGGCGGGCGTGACCGAGCCCAGGTCAGGTCACCCACTCTTTGAGTTGGCGCACGAGTCCGGCGGGGTCGTCTCCGACCGGGGTCACCTGGAGATTGGTGACGCCGGACTCGCGGAAGGCTTCGATCCGTTCCCGGACGTAGGAGGCCGGGCCGACGAGGTTGATCTGTTCAAGGAGCTGGAACGGGACCTTGGCCTCGGCTTCCTTCTTCTTGCCGTCGAGGTAGAGATCCTGGATCTCCTCGGCCTCGGCTTCGTATCCATAGCGTCGGACGAGGTCGTTGAAGAAGTTCTTGCCGCGGGCGCCCATGCCTCCGATGTAGAGCGCGAGTATCGGACGCGCGAGGTCGAGTATCTCCTTCACGTCCTCACCGATGGCGACGATGCCGCCGGCGACGACCTCCAGGGGCGCGAGGTCTTCGGAGCGCTTCGCGGTTCCTGCGGCGAGCGCGTCGCCCCATACCCCGGCGGCACCCTCGGGGACGTACAGGAAAGGCAGCCAGCCGTCGGCGTATTCCGCCGCGCCTTCGACCGATTTCGGTCCCAGCGCGGCGATGTAGAGCGGAACCGAGGGGCGTGGCGGCTTGGTCATGATCTGCAGCGGCTCACCGAGGCCGGTGCCCTGACCGGCTGGGAGGGGGATCTCGAAGGATCGGCCGCTGTAGTCGACCGCCTCGCCCCGCAGGGCCGCGCGGATGATCTCGACGGTCTCCCTGGTACGGCCGGTCGACCGTACGAAGGGCATGCCGTGCCACCCCTCGATGATCTTCGGGTTGGAGGCGCCGAGGCCGATGATGGCGCGACCGCCGGACACGCTGTCGAGGCCCGCCGCGGTCGAGGCGAGCATCGTCGGGGTGCGGGAGTAGACGTTGAGGATGGCTGCGCCGATCTCCACGCGCGAGGTGCGGGCCGCCAGGTAGCCCATCAGGGTCGGCGAGTCATGGCCGTACCCCTCGGCGACCCAGACGGTGTCGAGCCCGGCGGCCTCCAGCCGAGCGATGTGGTCGGCGGCCTCGCGCGGGTCGGTGCCGTAGGTGAGCATCGTCGAGATCTTCATGGTCCGCTTCATGAGCAGTGCCTCACTTGGACGTCGGCGAGTCGAAGCTCGCGCCCATACCGATTCCGGCGCCGCCGTCGACCGGGATCACCGCGCCGGTGACGAACCGCAGGTTGGGTGACACGAGCGCACCGACCAGGTCGGCGAACTCGCGGGGCGCCCCGATGCGTCCCATCGGTATCCCGTTCCCGAGGCCGGCTTTGGACAGCTCCGGCTGCCGTTCCAGCAGCCCGCCCAGCAGGGCGGTGTCGAAGAATCCGGACAACAGGGTGTTGACGTTGATGTCCTGCCTGGCGACCTCCAGGGCGAGGGTCTTGGCGTAGCCGATCACCGCCGACCACACGCCGACGGACGCCGCCATTCCGACGGCCGGGCGTTCGACGACGCCGGAGACCACGTTGAGGATGCTGCCGCCTTCGGCGGTCATGTACGGCAAGGTGGCTCGCACGGATCTGACGACGTAGAAGAAATGGCGTTCGAAGGCCTTCCGCCACACCTCGTCGGTGAGTTCGGAGATGCGCCGGATCGGCGGTCCGCCGTCGTTGGTGACCAGAACGTGGACGGCTGGACCGAACCGCTCAAGGGTCGAGGCGGTGACGCGCTCGATGTCGGTTTCGGACGAGCAGTCGGCGGCCAGCCCGAGGACCTTCCCCTCGCCGTATGCGCCGGCAAGGCGTTGCGCGGCGGCCGTCACCTTCTCCGCGCGTCGCGCGAAGATAGTGACATTGGCGCCTTCCTTCAGAAGCCGATCGGCGATGGCGTATCCCAAGCCGTCGCTACCGCCGCCGACGATGGCGACCTTGCCGGTCAGTCCGACGTCCATCACTGAACTCCGATCGAGGTGAGGAAGGTCTCGGCGTTGCCGGAGAACACGTCATCGAGGACATCGGAGGAGAAGCCCGCCTCGCGCCATTCCTCGACCAGCCTTTCGTGGGCGAGCATCGGGTAGTCGGCTCCGAAGAAGACCTTCTTGCGCAGCCGCTTACCGATCTCGCGCTTGAGCTCGTCGGGGAAATAGCGCGGTGACCAACCGTGGAGCTCCATCCACACGTTCGCCTTGTGCAGTGCGACCGCGATCATCTCCGACTGCCAGGGCCACGCCACCCGGGCCGCGATCACGTTCAGATCGGGGTGCTTGGCCGCGATGCGGTCGACGTAACGGGGGTGACAGCCCTCCAGGGTGATGCCCATGCCTCCGCGGGTACCGGCCCCGGTGGCCGACATGCCGACATGGACCAGGACGGGACGGTTGGCCTCGACGCACATGTTCAGGCAGGTCTCCCATTCCGGCTGGTCGGGTGTCCCGGCCGGCGTGAACGAGTGGACCGTCAGCCCGACGAGCCCCGTCCCCTCGCTCAGGCAACGCTCGAATTCTTTGACATGAGCCGGTTGCGTGGGGTCGATGCCGATCCAGTTGCCCAGAACGACGTCGGGGTGCCTGCGCGCATAGTCGAAGGCGTAGTCATGCTGGTCGCGTAGTGCACCGGCGTCCATGGTGTAGGTGAACGCGAAGTCGAGCATCGCTCTGACATTGGCGCGGCGGAACTGGACGGCCTGCTCCTCGTCGCTGACGAAGCTCATGTCCCACTTGAAATAGCCTCGCAAGGCCTCGCGGTCCTCGGCGGTCTCGTACGGGCTTCCCTTCCATCCTCGCTCTGTGCCCCAGTGAGAGTGGAAGTCGATCAGTCGGGCAGGTGGTACGTTCACACTTAATGCCTTTCGTAAATGCGCGGGGTAAGGGCCACGGAATAATCAGTGGACGTTGCGGGTCGAGTCGGCCCAGAACGGCTCACGCAAGCACTTCTTGTCGATCTTTCCCACCGGCGTGACGGGAAGTGAGTCCACGACCACGACCTTCTTGGGCGCGTACATCGAGCCCTTGACCCGCTTCACGTAGGACTGGAGCGCGGGAATGTCGACCTGTCGCCCCGATCGCGGGACCACGAACGCGGTGACGAGCTCGCCCCAGCGGCTGTCCGGCACGCCGATGACGGCGGCCGCGCCCACCGAAGGGTGTGCCGTCAGAACGGCCTCGACTTCGCTCGCGTAGATGTTGAAACCACCCGAGATGATCATGTCCTTCTTGCGGTCCACGATGTAGATCAGGCCCTCGGCGTCCTGGCGGGCGAGGTCTCCGGTGTGGAGCCATCCCCCCTTGAGCGCCGCTTCCGTCTCGTCCGGGAGGTTCTTGTAGCCCTGCATCACCCCGCGGCTCCGCATGGCGATCTCGCCCACCTCGCCCAAAGGAACGTCGTGGCCGTCGTCGTCGATGAGCCTGATGCGGTTGCCGACCACGGGACGGCCGCAGGAGGCGAGTTGCTCAAGGCTCGCGGTCTCGTGTGCGGCCTTGGTCAGGACCGTCCCGATGCCGGCCGACTCCGTCTGCCCGTAGACCTGGGAGAAGACCGGACCGATCCGCTCGCGGGCCTCCGCCAGGCGCACCGGCGACATCGGTCCGGTGGCGTACCAGATGACCTCAAGGCTGGACAGGTCCCTGGTCTCCGGACGCTCCTGATCCAGCAAGGTGTAGATCATCGTCGGAAGGCCGCTCACGCAATTGATGCGCTCGGCCTCGATGACGTCGAGGAACCGTCCGGGTTCGAAGCCCTGCTCGATCACGACCGTGCCGCCGCGCAGCAGTGTCGGGATGACGGCCAGCCCGGCCGCGTGAGTGAGCGGGGCCGCTGCCAGGTATCGCGGGAGGTGCGGCTGCTCGAAGTCGGCCATGTGCGCGTAGACCATCTGCACCATCGACCGATGAGGCTGCATCACGCCCTTGGGCCTGCCGGTCGTCCCGCCGGTGTACTGCAGCCAGGCGACGTCCATCTCCGTCGCCGGACCACGGTCCAGCGATCGGACCGCCGTGGGCTCGCCCTCGGACAGGCCACCGGCGGCGGGGATCACCATCAGGTGTCGCAGGGAGTCGACCTCGGCGAGGACCTGGCGTCCGTGCTCCTCCAGGGGCGCGGTCACCACAAGCACCGTGGCCTCCGCGTCCTCGCAGACGGTGATGTGGTCCGCGACCGAGGCCAGAGCCTGCAACCCGGTGAAGCGGCCGCCCAGGAGATACGTCGCGGCCTGGACGATCCACGATTCGGGCATGTTCGGACTGAGCATCGTGACGCCCACGCCGAGCCCCACTCCCCGATGGGCCAGCGCGGCCACGTACTGCGAGAGCAGGTCCCTGACGTGCGCATAGGTCAGTCGCCGATCTCCGGCCACGAAGGCCTCGGACGAGCTGTGCCGGCCGAGCGCCTGCAGGATCAGGTCACCGAGCGTGACTCCGGAGGATGCCGCCGAAGCGGCCACCGAAGCCGCAGCACCGTGACCCGGAAGGTGGTGAGACATGCCTCAAAGCGTGGCCGCCGAGCAGGCGGGCGTGCCACCGATGTTCCGCCCCGAATTTCCGATAACCCGCCAGGCCGACGGGGGCGACGCTCAGCTGCGAGCCGCACCCGCCGTGGAGCGGTAACGACCGGGCGTCTGGCCGACGAGATCGGTGAAGGCGCTGATGAAGCTGCCGGGGTTCGCCCAGCCGAGTCGCATCGCCGTCTCGGTGACCGAGGTACCTTCACAGAGTTCGAGCAGCGCTCGCTGGATCCGCAGCAGCGTGCGCCACTGATGGAAGCTCATCGACAATTCGCTGGCGAACAGCCGGCTGAGGGTCCGTTCACTCGAGCCGGTCCGGTGCCCCAGCTCCGCCAGCGTCGCCGAAATGGCCGGGTCGGCGTGCAGCAGGTCGGTGACGGCCTTGAGCCGAGGATCGCTCGGCTCCGGCAGCCGCAGTGGCTCCTGCGGAGCGCGGGCCAACTCCGCACCGATCACCGCGAGCAGCAGACGGCCACGCTCACTGCCGGCAGGCTCATGCTCGCTGGTCAGCGCCAGGTACGCCTCGCGCAGCAGCGCACTGGCCACGAACACCGACGGCTCGGGCGGCAGTTCCTCGGACAACGCCGCCGGAACCGGGAGCACGCGAACATCGGTCTCGCCGTAGGAGTGACTGCTGTGGACGAAGAAGGGCGGCACCCAGGTGATGCGGTTCGCCGGCGCCACCCAGGTTCCGACCTTGGTCGTCGTGACGAGCGCCCCGGAGGCGGCGTACCTCAGCTGGCCGTAGTCATGGAAGTGCGCGGCGATGTCCTCGCCGTGCGCCAGGGGCTCGCAGACCGGCGAGACGTCCGTCCAGAACACCGCCTCCTGCGCAACCTCACTCATCAGCAGCCAGCATAGCCCGCCCTGGCGGGCAATCAGAATAACCGCGCACGAATCCACTAACGCGCCCGCGAGGGAACCACGGTAGCGGGATCGCGCCGGGACGCCGGTCCGCCTACGTCGGCCGCGCCGGGTGGAACTCCGGTTCTCCGGCCGGCCGGTACACGTGCACGCCGACGCCCTTAGCGTCGGTGTGGGAGCTGATGACCTCGAGCGCGGCGGCGGGTCCAACGTCGGGGAACAGCCGCATGCCCTGTCCGAGGAGCACGGGAACGACGAGCAGCGTCAGTTCATCGATGAGGCCGGCGGCGAGCAGCGAGCGGATCAGGCTCGCGCTCCCGTGCACCTGGATCTCGCCCGATGACGATTCCTTCAGTTCCTTGATCGCCGCGGTCGCGTCCCCGGAAAGCAGCGTGACGGGTCCCCACGACGGTTGCTGGAGACTGTTGGATGCGACGTACTTCTGCGACTGGTTGAGCGCGACCCCGATGGGGTGCGCCTGCATCCCCGGCCGGGCGCCCCAGGTCTCGGCGAACATCTCGTACGTGCGCCGCCCGAACAGGAACGCGTCCGCCCGCTGATAGGTGGCCGTGATCATCTCGCCGGTGTCATCGGCGAACGCCCCGAGCGCCCAGCCGTCCCGCGTGAATCCGCTCTCCAGTTCCTCGGGAGTCGCGTGACCGTTCCCCTGCATCACACCGTCCACGGTGATCTGCGTCATCGTCGTCAGCCTCATGCGCCCATCGTGGGCGCACCGGACATCTCCTGGCAACCATGCGTGTCGAAATGGCAACACGGCACCGCTGACCGGCCTTCTCCGGATGGCACGGAGATGGGTTGATCCTGTCCGCCTTGAATACCATGCCGTTCTAGCAAAATCGTGAGACGGAAGAGCAAGAGCCTCGGGACGCTGTCGGTGACGCCGCCACGACATCTCGTGCTCACCACGCGCCTTCCAGGGCCAAAAGAACGGGCATCTGGAACGCAACAGGGACTTCGTCCAAGATCTCGATCACGGACGAAGTCCCTGGTCAGAGGGCAGCCACCCCTTGCACCACGATCCAATGCGCTTTCAGGCCGCCTGGCCGCACCAGAAGGCCCGGATCGCATTTGGCGCGCGATCATTCGCCTGAGAGATGAACGATCACTCTTGGTAGCCGACCAAATTACGAGGTCGCAGTACGGTTCCGGGTCGGTCCGCCGGTCTTGGCCTCCTCGAACTTCGTTCGAAAGGCGGCGGCGGTCCGTTCACGGCGTGGGCTCGTATGTGTCGGGCTCGGCGTCAGCGGGGCTGATCGCCGATGATGGTGACTCGCTCCATGACCCGGGGACGAGGGTAGTAGTCGCACAGGGCGTAGTGCTGGGTGACGCGGTTGTCCCAGAACGCGATCGAGCCGGGCTTCCAGTGGAATCGGACCTGGTACTCGGGATGGCGGGCCTGGTCGATCAGGATATCGAGCAGTTCGGCGCTGTCGGCTTCGCTGACGCCGTCGATGTGGGCCGTGAAGACACGGTTGACGTAGATGAGCTTGCGGCCCGTCTCGGGGATCGTGCGGACGACCGGGTGCTGGACGGGCGGGTTCTTCTTGCGGGCCTCGGCGAGCTGGTCGTCGGACATCAGCTTGCCGAAGCTCTGTGTGAAGTCGTGTGTGGCGGTGAGGCCGTCGATGGCGCGGCGGACGTCGTCGGGGAGGCCGTCGTAGGCTGCGGCCATGTCCGCCCACATGGTGTCGCCGCCGATGTCGGGCACCTGGACCGCCCGCAGTATCGAGCCGAAGGGCGGAGT
This sequence comes from Actinomadura sp. NPDC048394, assembly GCF_040651755.1. NCBI lineage: Bacteria > Bacillati > Actinomycetota > Actinomycetes > Streptosporangiales > Thermomonosporaceae > Actinomadura > Actinomadura sp. NPDC048394. The sequence continues at coordinate 79,889 of NZ_JBEZJL010000047.1, forward strand.
TCGGGTGAACGAGGCGTCACTGTGCCAGATGTTCTCCACTCCCGGCGATTCGGCGTCGTGCGCGAGGCGGACGACCTCGGGACTGTCGGCCTTGGGCAGGAAGGGGTGGATCTGCGGTTCGCCCCAGTGCCGCGCGAACGCGGCGTGCTGAGGGCCGGTCAGGTGCTGGTCGCGGAAGAAGAGGACCTTGTACTCCAGCAATGCCCGCCGGAGCTCGGTGAGCACCTCGTCGTCCAGGGGGAGGGAAAGGTCGATGTCGGGGATCTCCGCGCCGATCGTCGCGCTGCACGGCAGGGGGGCTAGGTGCCGGTAGGGCTCGCCGCTCCCTCCGGTCGTGAGCTCACGGCCGCGTCAGGCGCGCGCCCTTCCACCTGGCCGCCTTCCGAGGACCGCGCCATGCCGAGGTCGCCGTCAGCCTCGACCGCATGCCCCTCGCCGTCCTGCGCCAGCGGCGCACTCAGCAGAGAGGAGCGGCTCTCGGCAGACCCGGAAGTCTGGGCGAACTCAGGCCAAGTGTTCACCCGCGAATACGGATCCGCCTTGCGGCCCGAGTGGATCTCACTGCGCTTCGAAGCCCTGATCGAGCGCTACAACACGATCCGACGACGTCACTTCAACGAGGGGGTGGGCAGTCGAACAGATAGCGCGCCGCCACCGCGTCAGCCGGCGACCGGCCCAAGTCGCCATCGACCGCAGGCCACTTCCACCGATCCGGTCCCACGACCTGCGCCAAGGCGCGGCGACGCTGAGCCTGCTCAGCAAGGCGGACATAAAGGTGATCAGCGCGACGCTCGGTCACTCTCGGTCATCGTTCACGGCGGACACCTACGCCTCGGTCCTGCCCGAGGTAGCTGAGGCGGTGGCCGCGGTGGTGCCGCCGATGGCCACACCAGACACCAAAAACGCCCCCGCCGAGATCATCTCACTCGGCGGAGGCGCTGGTAGTGGCGGAGGATCGGGGATTTGAACCCCGGATGGGCGGTAAACCCAAACCGCATTAGCAGTGCGGCGCCATAGACCGGACTAGGCGAATCCTCCAGGAGCCATCAGGCTCAGCACAGGGTACCGGTTCGGCGTAGCAACCGGCAAAGTCTGGCCTGTGGCTCTGAAGCATAGTCCGAACGCGCCCGCCGGGCGACGAGGCGGCCGGACGATTCGCTCCCGGGGCCGCGGGAGCGAAGCGGCGTCGGTCAGCCGATGTGGAAGCCGGTGGTGTAGCCGCAGGCCTTGCCCAGGTCCTCGCCGTGCTGCTGCATCTGGGTGAAGTTGGGCGTCCCGCCGGACAGGTTGCCGGAGCTGAGCTTGCGCAGCGTGGCGGCCGTGTCGTCGAGGTCGCCGGCGAACGCGGTCGCGGCGGTCTCGACGTCGCCGCCGGCGTTCTGGCCCTCGGTGCGGATCTTGGCGGCCGCGTCCGAGAACGTCTGGGCCGTCAACTCGGCGCCGCCGGAGCCGGTGACCGACCCGCCGCTCGAGGCGACGTTCTTCAGCTCCGTCTCGATGTTCTTGCAGGCGGTCTTCTTCTTGCCGCCGCCGGTGATGGAGTCCACCGGGCCGCAGGCCGTGGAGCCGAGAAGCACGCCACCGATGGCCAGGACGCCGACGAGCTTGGCGGCAGACATGCGCATGAACTTTCTCCTTCAGGGGGGTTTGGGACTTCGGACGAGGGTAAACCTCAGAGGTCACATCCGTCTCGATTACACCTTTGGCGCTGGTTCGCCACAGACGGTTCCGTGACCCGGCTCACACTGACGAGGACGCGTCTTCGGCCGCCGATTCGCCGTCCGGTCCCAGGAGCCGGTACAGTTGGCTCCGAACGGGCACCCGTAGCTCAATGGATAGAGCATCTGACTACGGATCAGAAGGTTAGGGGTTCGAATCCCTTCGGGTGCGCAGCAGGTCAGAGGCCCCTCGCGATCATCGCGCGGGGCCTCTTGCGTTGGCCGGGGAGCCACGGCATCGATCACGCTGGTGAAGAGCGCCCCGCTCATCGCTCCGGCCGTCCACCGTCTGCCGTCCACCAGGAGACGTCCGTGGACGTCCTTCGTGATCGCGACGGACGTGTGCCCGAGGATCCTGGGCTTGGCCCGTTGGGTGTAAGGCGTCCGGGGCTTGGCCACAGACTAGGGACCTGAGGCCTTCAGGTGGGGCAATCGCCAGCACGGAGCACCGACCGTGGTGTCCCCGGCTCGGGTGTCGGACTAGCCTCGCGCTTTCATGGCGGATTGATTCCGGCTGGTCGTTGACATGAGAAAAGTGCTCCTGAACTGGGAGGATAGGGCTTGCTGAAGGTCCTGTCC